>JAFYAB010000081.1 GCA_017540945.1 Oscillospiraceae bacterium
CGCCTCCACCGGGACCAGGAGCATGGAGAAGGACATGATGACGGCAAGCATCAGAGCGACGATTCGAGAGAGCTTTTTAGTCATTTTTCATTCCCCTTTCGATATTGCTTAGATATAGGTATCCATAGTTGTAGACCTTAATCTGTTTAAGATAATACATCATTCATTTCATTTTTTCAAGTATTTTTCTTAATTTTATTATTGTTTTTTCTTAATTGCATTAAGACGATAGAGAACGGGGCAATCCAGCGTCTATTTTTGTGTAGATTGACGAACAAAGATCCTGCGCATCCAAAACGGAGGACACATCCAATAGATGCGCCTGCCGCAGGATGTACAAGATCTTGGGGCAAAATAAAAACCTTCCCGGGGATGGGAAGGCTTTTTCGGAGCGATGTGGGCATCGTTCCCTACGGGGTATGGGATGTACAGTTTACGCCGCTGCGAACGGGGAACCCGGGCGGGCAGATTGCCCGCGCTTTTTCGGAGCGATGTGGGCATCGCTCCCTACGGGGTATGGAGTACCCATTGTGCGCCGCTGCCTGGGACGGGTTATTTTGCGCCGCCGAAACGGCGGCTGCGTTTGTTGTAGGCTTCGATGGCCAGATCCAGGTCCCGGGGGCCGAAGTCGGGCCAGAGGGTATCGGTGAAATAATACTCCGCGTAGGCGCTCTGCCAGAGCAGGAAGTTGGAGATGCGCTCCTCTCCGCTGGGCCGGATCACCAGATCCGGGTCCGGGACCCCCGCGGACCAGAGCAGACCGGAAAACAGCTCCTCCGTCAGGTCCTCCGCTTTGGCCTCCCCTGCCGCGCATTTGGCCGCAAAGGCCCGGGCGGCCCGGAGAATTTCATCCCGGCCGCCGTAGTTCAGGCAGAAGTTGACCTGGACGCCCTCATACTGCTTGGAGCGTTCCACCGCCTCAGCGGCTTCGGCCTGCAGCGCCGGGGACAGGCGGCTCAGGTCCCCGAAAAAGCAGAATTTGACCCGGTTCTTGTCCATGTCCCGGATGGCCTCCCGGAGGTACTTTTCCAGCAGCTCCATAATGGCGTTGACTTCCTCTTCGGAGCGCTTCCAGTTCTCGGTGGAGAAGGCGTAGACCGTCAGATATTTGAGGCCGATGGACTTGGCATAGTTGGCGATGGTGCGGAAGGCCTCCGCGCCCACTTTGTGGCCCGCGGTCCGCGGCAGACCGCGCTTCTTTGCCCAGCGGCCGTTGCCGTCCATGATGATGGCGATGTGGGTGGGGACATTCATGGGAGCGGTTTCGGTTTTTTTATTGAAAATAGGCATTATGTTAACCTCTTTCTCAAGCAGATTCGGATTTGTCGGGATCTTTCTTTCGTAGGGGCCGATGCCCACATCGGCCCTCACACCGATACGGGAAAGGGCCGATGTGGGCATCGGCCCCTACAGGCGTTTTCGCAACATCCCTACAAATCCCGATTTTGCGTTCAGGCCTATGGTAAAAACGGACGCAGCAGCTCCGCCCAGGGACCGTAGGCGTTGAAGTTCAGGTGGATGCCGTCGCGGGTCAGGGCAGGGTCCAGGTCCCCGTCCTTCTCGTAGAGGGCATAAAGATCCGCCCAGGCGCAGCCCTTCTCCCCTGCCAGGGTCTTCAGGGCCGTGTTGAAACGCCGGACCGCGTCGTTCTCCTGGCCGCCCCGGTCCAGCTCGGCGCCGACAGGCAAAACCGACTGGACGATGATCTCTGCTCTTGGACAGGCGCAGTGCAGCTCGTCCAGCAGCCGCGCGTACTGATCCAGGCAGTCCTCCACATTGTCGGGCCGCAGGGAATTGATACCGCCCAGGAGGAAGATCCGCTCCGGGTTTTCAGCCTTCAGCTCCGGCACCCGGCGGCGCAGGTCCCCGATGGTGTCTCCGTAAACCCCAAGATTGACGATCCTGTATTCCGGAAACAGCTCGTCAAAATTGCCGTCGCAGGTGATGGAGTCCCCGAAGAAAACCGCGTCACAGGCGAAGTCGGCGGCGGCTTGCGGCAGCTGCGTTGTCACTGGCTTCCCCTCCGTTGTCATAGTGGTTGTATTATTATATAATGTAGGCGCGCCGCAGGCAGAGAGCAAAAGCGCGGCGAATAGCAGCCCTGCAAGCAGTCTGTATCTCACACGGAACCCCTCCTGTCCCTGAAAAAGCGGGCCGCAAGGCCCGCTTTTTCTCACAGCTCCATGAGCTCCTTTTCCTTGACGGCGCAGGCCTCGTCCACCTTCTTGATGTACTTGTCGGTGAGCTCCTGCAGATCCTTCTCGGCCTTTTTCTGGTCGTCCTCGGTGATCTCCGAGTTCTTCTTCAGCTTCTTGATGTAGTCCATGGCGTCCCGGCGGACATTGCGGACGGCCACCTTGCCGCCCTCGCCCAGGTTCTTGACTTGCTTGGTCAGCTCCTTGCGGCGCTCCTCGGTGAGCTGGGGGAAGACCAGTCGGATCACGCGGCCGTCGTTCTGGGGGTTGATGCCCAGATCGGAGGCCTGGATCGCCTTCTCGATGGGCTTCAGCAGGGAGTTGTCCCAGGGCTGAATCATCAGGGTCCGGGCGTCGGGAGAGTTGACGTTGCCCACCTGGGTGATGGGGGTCTCAACGCCATAGTAGGGCACGGTGATGCGATCCAGCAGACGGGCGTTGGGACGGCCGGTGCGGATGCTGCCGAAATCCTCCTGGAGAACCTCCAGGGTGCGGTCCATTTTTCTGTTGAATTCCTTAAAATCGACTGACATGTGTATTCCTCCTTTTCGTTATTCCGTAACAAGCGTTCCGACGGCTTCGCCGGTGACGACCCGATAGATATTCTCCGGGTCCTTCAGAGCGAAGACGAGGATGGGCATGTGATTGTCCATGGCGAGACTGGTGGCGGTGGAGTCCATAACCCCCAGGCGGCGGGCCAGGACCTCGTCAAAGGTGATGCGGTCGAACTTGAATGCCGTCGGGTCCTTGGCAGGATCGGCGGAGTATACGCCGTCGATGTTCTTGGCCAGCAGAATGGCGTCGGCGTCGATCTCCACAGCCTTCAGGACAGCGCCGGTGTCGGTGGAGAAATAGGGATTGCCGGTGCCGCAGCCGAAGACCACCACGCGGCCCTTCTCCAGATGGCGGATGGCCTTGTCGCGGATGTAGGGCTCCGCGATGCGGGGCATGTCGATGGCGGTCATGACCCGGGCCGGGACCCCGTGCTGCTCCAGGGCGTCACAGACCGCCAGGGCGTTGATGGCGGTGGCCAGCATACCCATGTGGTCCGCCCGGACCCGCTGCATCCGGTCGCCGCCGTCCTTGAGCCCGCGCCAGAAATTGCCGCCGCCCACCACGACGCCGATCTGAACGCCGGCCTCCACGCAGCGCTTCACGACCTCGCAGACCCGGCCGATGATGACGAAGTCCAGCCCCCGATGGGCGTCGCCAGCCAGGGCCTCACCGCTGACCTTCAGCAGCACCCGCTTGTATTTGATCTCGTTTGCCAAGGATAACAACTCCTTTGTATTTCATTCCCATATATTTTATCTTATTTCAATCGAATTGACAACATAAATTTTTTGATTGCAGAGAATTTTTTTCTTTTTGTAATATTTCTTGCATTCACAGTTCAAGTATTATATAATAGAGAAAATTTTTCCGAGAGGAATGAGATTATGGAAGAAGAACTGAAAAGCTTTGAATCCAAAAACTTTATCGACGCCTTTGTGGAAGAGGATATCGCCGAGGGCGGACAGTTCGCCGGCATGACGGTCCACACCCGCTTTCCGCCGGAGCCCAACGGCTATCTGCACATCGGCCACTGCAAGGCCCTGGTGATCGACTTCGGCACCGCCGAGAAGTTCGGCGGCCTGTGCAATCTTCGCATGGACGACACCAACCCCGCCAAGGAGGACACCGAGTTCGTGGAGGCCATTCAGGAGGACATCCACTGGCTGGGCTTCGACTGGGGCGACCGCTTCTTCTACGGCAGCGATTACTTTGAACAGACCTACGAGCTCGCCATCGAACTGATCAAAAAGGGCCTGGCCTACGTCTGCGAGCTCTCCCCCGAGGAGTTCAAGGCCAATCGCGGCGACATCGGCGTACCCGCCGTATCCCCCTACCGGGATCGTCCCATCGAAGAAAATCTGGATCTCTTCCGGCGCATGCGGGCCGGCGAGTTCCCCGAGGGCAGCAAGACCCTCCGGGCAAAGATCGACCTGGCCTCCGGCAACTTCAACATGCGCGATCCGGTGCTGTACCGCATCCGCTATATCGACCACCACCGCCAGGGCACCAAATGGTGCATCTTCCCCATGTACGACTTCGCGCATCCCATCCAGGACGCCCTGGAGGGCATCACCCACTCCCTCTGCTCCCTGGAATACGAGGAGCACCGGCCTCTCTACGACTGGGTGGTCTCCAACGTCTCCATTCCCTACCACAAGCCCCGCCAGATCGAGTTCGCCCGTCTGGGCATTGACCACACGGTCATGTCCAAGCGCAAGCTCCGCAGGCTGGTGGAGGAGGGCCGGGTCTCCGGCTGGGACGATCCCCGGATGCCCACCCTCTGCGGCTTGCGCCGCCGGGGCTATACCCCCCAGTCCATCCGGAACTTCTGCGAGCGCATCGGCGTGGCCAAGAACCCCTCCACCGTGGAGTACGCCTTCCTGGAGCACTGCCTGCGGGAGGATCTGAACGAAACCGCTCAGCGGGTCATGGCCGTACTGCACCCGGTCAAGCTGGTCATCACCAACTACCCCGAGGGCAAGACCGAGCTCTTTGAGGTGGAAAACAACCCCAACCGGCCTGAGGACGGGTCCCGGAACGTCAGCTTCTCCCGGGAGCTCTGGATCGAGGCTGAGGACTTCCTGGAGACCCCCATCCCCAAGTACAAGCGGCTCTACTCCGGCAACGAGGTCCGGCTGAAGGGCGCCTATCTGGTCACCTGCACCGGCTGCAAAAAGAACGCCGACGGCAGCATCGCCGAGATCTACGCCGAGTACGACCCGGATTCCCGGGGCGGCAATCCCGCCGACGGCCGCAAGGTCAAGGGCGCCACGATCCACTGGGTGGACGCCCTGACCGCAAAGGACGCCGAGGTGCGGCTCTACGACAACCTCTTCTCCGACGCCGAGCCCGACGCCGCCGACAAAAACTTCCTGGACTGCCTGAACCCCGACTCCCTGGAGATTTTGACGGGCTGCAAGGTGGAAGCCTCTCTGGACGGAGCGGTGCCTCCCGGCCGCTTCCAGTTCATGCGCCTGGGCTACTTTTGTCTGGACAGCAAGGACAGCCGGGAAGGCCATCTGGTCTTCAACCGCAGCGTGAGCCTGAAGGACAGCTTCAAGCCGACATTGTAAAATTCCCACGAACGCCGACCCTCCGGGGTCGGCGTTCTTTTTTTGCGGATGGCTCTTGACAAAGGGAATTGAATCGTGTATGATATTGTCGTTGTTAACGAAAAACATAAATTTGTTTATGAATTCCTTAATGTTTTTTCTGTAATATGAAAGGGAGGCAACTATGGGACAGATCATCCTGCGGCTGGACCGGGTGATGGCGGATCGGAAGATCAGCCTCAAGGAGTTGGCGGACCGGGTGGGCATCTCCAACGTCAATCTCTCCAAAATCAAGACCGGCAAGGTCTGCGCGATCCGCTTTTCAACACTGTCGGCGATCTGCGAGGTTCTGAACTGTCAGCCGGGAGATATTCTGGAGTATGATCAAAGCCTCGATGGGAACGCCTGCGAGGAGACAGCGAGCCAGAACGGGGGTGAACGCCAGTGATCTTCGGCAAGCACATCAACCGCTACTATCTGCGCTATCTGCACTTCCTGCTGCTGGGACTGGCGTCCCTGATCGCGGTGGACTATTTGCAGCTTCTGATCCCGAACCTGTACCAAATGGTCATCAACGGGATCAATGACGGCAAGATCCTCGCGGACGGGGCGGAGCGCGTCTTCGACATGGACTTTCTTCTGAGCCGGATCTGCGCGCCCATGCTGACGATCATTCTGGCCATGGTCATCGGCCGCTTCCTGTGGCGGATCATGTTCATCGGCACAGCCTTCCGGGTGGAGGAGAATCTGCGCAACCGGATGTTCGGCAATGCCCGGCACCTGAGCCAGAACTACTACCAGGTCCACAAGGTCGGCGGTCTGATGAGTCTCTTCACCAATGACCTGGACACGGTCTCGGAGTGCTTCGCCTGGGGCATTATGATGCTTTTCGACGCGATTTTGCTGGCGGGCATGTCCCTGACCAAGATGTTCCGCATGAGCTGGCGTCTGACCGCTCTCACCATGATCCCCACGGCTCTGCTGCTGGCCTCGGCCACCGTGGTGGGGCGATATATGATGAAGAAGTGGGATATTCGCCAGGAGGCCTTCGCCCGTCTGTCCGACTTCAGCCAGGAGAGCTTTTCCGGCATTGCAGTCATCAAGGCCTTCGTCAAGGAAGCGAAGGAGCTCATGGCCTTCCGCAGGCTCAACACGGAGAACGAGGTCGCCAACATCGAACACACCAAGGCCGCGGTCCTGCTGCGGGTCCTGGTCATGGCCTTTGTGGAGAGCGTGGTCTGCATCATCCTGGGCTACGGCGGCTGGCTGGTCTGGAAGGGTGATTTCAACGCCGGCGAGCTGGTGGAGTTCATCGGCTATTATATCACCATCGTCTGGCCTGTTATGGCCGTCTCCGAGCTCATTGACATGAGCTCCCGCGGCAAGGCCTCCCTCAAGCGCATCTCCGAGCTGCTGGACGCGGAGCCTGACGTGGTGGACGCCCCCGGAGCAGTCCCGCTGGAGCACGTCCGGGGCGAAATCGAGTTCCGAAACCTGAGCTTCCGTTATCCCGACGGGGAGTACGACGCCCTGCAAAACGTCAGCTTCCGCATCGAGGCCGGCGAGAACGTGGGCCTGGTGGGCAAAACCGGCTGCGGCAAAACCACCCTGGTGGACCTGATCCTGCGGACCTACAACGTCCCCGACGGGACCCTCTTTGTGGACGGTCACGACGTGAATACCATCACCATCCGCTCCCTCCGGGAGGGCTGCGCCTACGTCCCCCAGGACAACTATCTGTTCTCCGACACCATCACCAACAACATTGCCTTCGCCGTCGACGACTTCACCCATGAGCAGATCGCGGAATCTGCCCGGCTGGCCAACGTGGACGCCAGCATCCGGGACTTCACCAACCAGTACGAGACCCTGTTGGGCGAGCGGGGCGTTATGGTCTCCGGCGGCCAGAAGCAGCGCATCTCCATCGCCCGGGCTCTGATGAAGGACGCGCCGATCCTGATCCTCGACGACTCCGTCTCCGCCGTGGATACGGACACCGAACGGACCATCCTGGCGAATCTGCGGGAGACCCGCAAGGGCAAGACCACCATCCTGATCGCCCACCGGATCACCACGATCCGGCAGATGGACAAGCTGCTCTACATGGAGGACGGCAAAATCACCGCCGTGGGCACCCACGACGCGCTCTATGAGAGCTGCCCGGGCTATCGGAAGATGGTCGACCTGCAGAAGCTGGAGGAGGAAGGGGGGAACGACCGTGCGTGAGTACTACCCCATCCTGATCGTCGGCGCCGTCATCGGCGTCTTTGCCGCGGTCTTCCTGATCGCCTTCCTGGTCCAGAAGGACAAGAAAAAGTCCATGGGCTGGGAGCGGAACATGGGCGACGGCGAGATCATCCGGCGCCTGCTCCGTTACGCCAAGCCCTTCAAGGGTCAATTTGTCCTGGTTTTTCTGGTGATGCTGGTCTCCATTGCCTACGATGTGCTCTCTCCCCTGCTGATCGGTCGGATCGAGGAGCTGATCAAGGACCGCTTCGAGCTGTCCCGGCTCTTCTCCTATGTGGCGGTCTACGCCGGGATCCTGGTGGTGAGTCTGATCAGCACCTACGTCCAGGCCATGCTGCTGCAGAAGGTGGGGCAGAAGATCCTGTCCCAGATCCGCATGGACACCTTCACCCATATCGAAAGCCTCTCCCATGAACAGCTCAACCGCATCCCCGTGGGCAAGCTGGTAACGAGAGTCAGCAACGACCCCAACTCCATCTCCTATATGTTCACCAACGTGCTGGTGACCATGGCCAAGAACACCCTGGTGATTTTCGGGGTTCTGGGGGCCATGCTCAGTCTGAATTACGCCCTGACCCTGATGGTCCTCTGCTTCGTGCCCTTTGTGGTGCTCTTCACGGTGATCTTCCGGAAGTTCAGCCGCAAGGTCCACCGCCGGGTCAACGACGCCACCACAGCCATCAACACCTACCTCTCGGAAAACCTCTCGGGCATCAAGATCACCCAGAGCTTCAACCGGGAGGACCGGAAGATGGCGGACTTTGAGACCCGCAGCACGGAGCTGAAAAAGGCCAAGAACGCCCGGATGCTGGTCTTCGGCATCTTCCGGCCTATGGTCTACATGCTCTACATCTCCTCGGTGCTCTGCCTCTTCTACTTCGGCGCCAAGGGAGCCATCCGGGACCTGCACTGGTTTGGCCAGACCATCAGCTCCGGCGTCATCGTCAGCTTCTACATGTACCTGAACAAGTTCTTCAACCCCATCCAGACCCTGGCTGAACAGTTTGACATGCTACAAAGATCCTTCGCCGCGGCGGAGAAGATCTTCTCCGTGCTGGACCTCGTCCCCGAGATCGTGGACGAGCCCGACGCCGAGGAGCTGGACGAGATCCGGGGCGAGATCGAGTTCCGGGACGTGTGGTTCCGCTACAAGGTGGACGAATGGGTGCTCAAGGGGGTCAGCTTCCACGTGATGCCGGGCCAGACCGTGGCCTTTGTGGGACCCACGGGCTCCGGCAAGACCACGATCCTGAGTCTGATCGTCCGCAACTACGACATCCAGAAGGGCCAGATCCTGATCGACGGCCGGGATATCAAGACCATCAAGATCGCCTCCCTGCGCCGGCACTTCGGCCAGATGCTCCAGGACGTCTTCCTCTTCTCCGGCGATATCCGCTCCAACCTCCTGCTGCGGATGGAGGGGGTCAGCGACGAGGAGGTTCTGGCGGCCTGCAAATACGTCAACGCCGACAGCTTCATCAACCGGCTGGAAAAGGGCCTGGACGAGCCCGTCCGGGAGCGAGGCAACAACTTCTCCGCGGGCCAACGGCAGCTTCTGAGCTTCGCCCGGACCATCCTGCACAAGCCCTCGGTCATCATCCTGGATGAGGCCACCGCCAACATCGACACGGAGACCGAGCTGCTGATCCAGGACTCCCTGGAGCGGATCAAGACCATCGGCACCATGCTCATCGTGGCCCATCGCCTCTCCACCGTCCAGCACGCGGACCGCATCCTGGTGCTCTCCCACGGCGAGATCGTGGAGCAGGGCACCCACCAGGAGCTTCTGGCGGAAAAGGGACGCTATTACAAGCTGTACACATTACAATTTTCAAAGCAGGAGCTGCTGAATTCGTAAGTTTTTCTTGACTTTTTCAAATCCATCTGTATAATGTTGGCAACGGGAATCCCCGTGTCAGAGACACAATCTATTATTTGAAAGGAAAATGAAACATGAAGAAGATCATCAGTCTGCTTTTGGTGCTGGTCCTGGTGCTGGCTCTGTTTGTTGGCTGCAAGGACAGCGACAAGCCCGCCGACTTCAAGGGTCCCGAAACCACCGCTGCCCCTGAAACCACCGCCGCCCCCGAAACCGAGGCTCCCACCATTGAGGGTACCTGGACCTACAACTTCGACTTTATGAAGCTGCTGAGCGCCGAAACCGGCTCCGAAGAAGAGATGAGCGAAGACGCCAAGGTCATGCTCGACGCCCTGAAGAAGCTGTACGAGGGCTTCAGCATGCCCATCGTCCTGGATCTGAAGGCGGACAAGAGCTTTTCCATGGGCGTTGACGAGGCCGGCATGAAGGACGTCGTCGACCAGTTCAAGGTCCGGGCCAAGGAAGTTGGTCCCGATCTGGTCAAGTCCATTCTCGGCGAGGAAACCCTGAACGCCATGCTGCAGGCCGAGGGCAAGACGCTGGAGGAGTACGCCGAAGACTTCACCAACACCTTTGATCCCAGCGACATGGATATGTCCACCGTCAACGGCACCTACACCTTTGAGGATGGCAAGCTGGTGCTGACCCCCGACGATGAGAGCCAAGACCCCATCATCATGATGGTGGAGCTGGGCGCCAAGGAGCTCGCGGTCACCGGCATCGAGGGCGAAGAGGAAGCCGCCGAAAGCTTCAAGACCGTGCTTCCCATGGTTTTCACCAAGTAAGAACAACCGGAAACAGAAGCGGGCGGAGCTGCTCCGCCTGCTTCTTTTTTGCGCTTTGCGGGCCGGTCTGCGCCTCATTTTCAATTTGATCGGGGAGCAGGCGGATCCTCGCGCCCGGGCGTCCGGCGACTGTCTGTCCGTTCGGGCGGGCTGCGGCGCAGCGCTTTTTTGTCAGTTTTTTTGATTTTCGTCACATTTTTTACAGAGCGGCAGGGTCCCGCTGCGTTTCATAGATATGCCGTTGATTATGGTAAACCGCACTATATGTTGTATCTTTTTCCGGTCTGTAACAAATTGTAATCTTTGAAAAAAGCCGTTATTCTGAGGTGTTTCCCCATTTTTCCAGGAAAAATCAAGGTTTTTTTGCATTTTTGAAAAAATTTTGCTTGCATATTTCAGACGCTTATGATAAAATGGTTACGAATTGATAACAAATCCACTCCCTATCGCTCGGAAAACTCCGCGTTTTATCCCCGAAAGAGAGGTATGTATGAAGCACCGAATCATCGCGATCCTGTTGGTCCTCTGCCTGTGCGTGGGCCTGGTCCCCACGGTTTTTGCGGGCTCGACCCTGGAGAGCAGCGTCAATGTCAGTCAGCTTCAAGCTCACGGTCTTGCCATAATCCGCAAGATGGAAACCAACGATAAATATGACAGCGTGATCAACACCAGCACCTGCGTGGGCATGGGCATTGGCGGTTGGATCGGCTCTGCGGCCTGTCAGCTGCTGAAGTGGATCGTCAAAGCGGACCCCACCTACGCCCGCCAGACCTTGGGAGATTCCCTGTATAATGAGGTCGTCACCACGCCGATCACCGATTCCACATCGATGATGCCTCCCTGGAACTGTTCCTGGAAAACCCGCAAATTCAGCAGCTCCGAGCTCTCCGCCGCCAAGACCCTGCTGAACTCCAGCGTGGGCCGTCAGCAGCAGGACGCCCTGCTGCGCTACTACATCCTCAACGAAGCGCAGACCGGCTTTACAAAATACGGCGTCCGCACAGAAGCCGCCCTGCTCTACTACTGCGCCGCCCAGCACCACGGCGGCGAGGGCAGCGCCAAGAACATGATCACTGAGGTCCGCGGCATTCTCGGTCTCTCCGATTCCGATCCCATCCCCTCTCTGCAGGTCCTCCACAACGCGGTTCTGGCTAAGGCGGCGCAAAGCTCCTCTTCCTCCTGCTACAACCACAAGACATACCAGACCAAGGTTTACAATTATATCGTCAACGTGCTGGGTCTTCCCACCGGTTCTGAATGCGGAAGCGACCCCGGCGTGCCTTTCTTGGATTTGCCCGACCAGAACCACTGGGCCTACGACGCCATCATCTGGGCCTACACCCATGATCCTCAGATCACCAGCGGCACCTCCGCCACCACCTTCTCCCCCAACGCCACTGTGACCCGGGCCGAGGCCGTCACCTTCCTCTGGGCAGCCGCCGGCAAGCCCAGTCCGAAATCCACGAACAACCCCTTTACGGACGTTTCCTCCAGCGCATATTACTATAAATCCGTGCTCTGGGCCGCCGAAAACAAGATCACGGCCGGCACCACCGCCACCACCTTCTCCCCCTCCGATACCGTGACGGTGGGCCAGATGCTCACCTTCCTGTGGGTCTTCGCGGGCCGTCCCACCATAAGCCAGAGCTACCCGCCCTTTGAAGACGTGAACCCGGGCGACTACTATTACAAGGCCGTTATGTGGGCGCACTACGGCGGAATCCTCGTGGGCAACGAGGGCAGCGGGCTGAATCTGCTGCCGGGCACCGGATGCACCCGCGCCTACGTGGTCACTTACCTCTACGACTACTTTGTCAGATGCGCGCCCTAAATAATTCCATAGAACCTGAAAACCGCCGGATCGATTGGATCCGGCGGTTTTTCGGTTATGGACGGGTCCGGGAATCGCTCCGCAGCGGGAGCCCGTCGGTCAGGGTTGGAGTAATTCCTGCACCCGATAGAGGAAGGTCACCACCTGAGCGCGGGTGCAGACCGTTTTGGGGCTGAAGGTCGTTTCCGTCGTGCCTCCGGTGACGCCGTTCTCGTAAGCCCAAAGAATGGGATTGTAATAATACTTGCCCTCCGGCACGTCGGTGAAGGGGCTCTCCTCCAGGCTGTGCGCCGGCTTGCCCGCGGCGGTCCAGATAAAGGTCATGATCTCCGCCCGGGTACACTGCGCTTTCGGCGCAAAGCTTGTGGCGGTCTTGCCGCCGGTAACGCCGTTTTCCAGCGCCCAGAGCACAGGCTTGTAGTAGTATCTGCCCTCCTGGACGTCTGTGAAGGGGTTCTCGGCGGAGCTCGGTTCCGGTCTTCCCGCGGCAGCCCACAGGAAGGTGACGGCCTCAGCGCGGGTGACCTTGGCGTTGGGGGAAAAGCTGTTGGGGCCGGTGCCGCCGGTAACGCCGTAATACCAGGCCCAGTCAATGGGCTTGTGAGACCAATGGGTCTCCGCAGGCATATCCGTGAAGATCTCCCCGGCACAGATCCGGGCCTCTTTGATCTGCCCGCAGCGCTGGCAGACATAGCGGGCCGAGCCTCCATGCAGATCCTCGGGATCCTCGGACCAGACCATGGTCAGCGCCCAGCTATGCCCCAGGGCGGGGACCACCTCCAGCCGGACCTGTCCGCAGGCTTTGCAGACATAACGGATTTGCCCCGGACTCAGGCAGCCGGCCTCAGAGATCAGCGTACCGGCATCCCAGCTGTGACCGCCGTTGGCGGGCAGGACCACGCCCTTTTTGGCGCCGCAGACGCCGCAGCTGTACTCCGCCCAGCCGGTTTCGGTGCAGGTGGGCTGGATCATGTTATAGGGGCTGCCCCACTGATGGTTTCCGTTGGGGTCCCCCTGGGCCAGGGCGGTCTGGATCAGCTGGTTCATTCTCTTGTAGCCCTTGACGTTCAGATGGATGCCGCCGCCGGAGTCGTACTCCGATTTTAAGCGTCCGGAGCTGTCCGCCATGGGGGTATGCAGGTCCAGCAGGCGCACGTCATGGCCGTTTCCGGAGAATTCCGCCTGGAGCTCCGCCACAGCGTTATTGATCTTGTTGACCTCCGTCAACGTGAACGCGCTGCTGTACTGGCCGGTGATATTGGCGGGATTGATGGGCAGGATCTTGCAGACATAGATCACCGCCGCCGGGTTCTTGGCCAGGAGATTGTTCAACAGCTGTCGATATTTGGTCTTGAAATTGGACAGACTGGAGCCGCAATGGTTGGTACCCATATTGATGACCACGGTATGGAAGCTGCTGCCGGAGAGACCGGAAATCAACTGATACATGGTCTGGCTGTAGCCGTCCACGATCCAGGAGCTGTAATTTTCCACACATTCGTCGATCCGGCCGTTGACCCGGGCGAAGATCCGGGCAACCTGGATGTCGGGGTTGTTTTTTTTCAGGAATACCGTGTTGGAGTCGCCGATCAGAACGGTTTTACTGTCCAGATTCAGACAGGGCGCCGTCGTGGTGGCCGAGGCCGCGGGCAGCAGCGACAGCAGACAAAGCAGTGCCATCACCGCCGCAAGCAGGCGTTTTTTCATGGATTATCCCTCCTTGGGGGCTATTATACAACATTTTTCAAGATTGCGCAAGCCCCCCATATTCCGCGTCATTCCGGCCTATTTTCAGCGTCCTTCCGGCCATGTAAGGTCGTTGCGCAGCCTGCCCAGCCTCAACGGACGGGTTTCGCTGTGCTTATGAGAATTGAGAATTGAGAATTGAAAAACACATTTATTTTCAATTTTCAATTTCACTTTCAACGATTGGGGTCGGCGTAGAGAATGGGGCCGCCTTATACAGGAAGGTCAGCACCTGGGCGCGGGTGCAGTTCTGCCTGGGGCTGAAGCAGCCGCCGCCGGTGCCGCCGGTGATCTGGTTTTCATAAGCCCAGATCACGGCCTTGCGATACCAGGAGCTGGCTCCCACGTCCGTAAAGGGGCATTCCGTGGATTTGGGCTCCGGTCTGCCCGCAGCCGCCCAAAGGAAGGTCACAGTCTGGGCCCGGGTGACGGTTTGCCGCGGCGAGAAGCTGTCGGCGGAACTGCCAGCCGTGATATTCTGCTCCACCGCCCAGAGCACCGCCTTTCGATAATAGGCGTCGGCGCTTACGTCCGTAAAGGGATTCGCGCTACTCTCCGGCGCGGGCTTCCCTGCCGCTGCCCAGAGGAAGGTCACGGCCTGGGCCCGGTTGATTGCCGCGTTGGGAGAAAATCTGTTGGGGCTGGTGCCGCCGGTGATCCCGTGATACCAGGCCCAGTCAATGGCCTTGTGGGCCCAATGGCTCTCCGAGGGCATATCGGTGAAGACCTCGGCGGCGCAGAGGATGGCCTCCTTGGTTTCCCCGCAGCGGGAACAGCTGTAGAGACCGGTGCAGGCGTGTTGCCCGCCTTCGCCGGGCTCCGTCAGGATCTCTGTCAGAGTCCAGGCATGTCCCAGGGCGGGAATCACTTCGGTCTTGGATTCTCCGCATCTTGTACACTTCTTGAGAATCTTTCCCTCGCTTGTACAGCTCACTTCCTCAAGGATGCTTCCCTCATCCCACAGATGAGAACCGTAGGCAGGGATTGTCTCAGACCTCTCCTCTTCACAGTATTGACAGATACATTCCCGGAATCCATTCTGAAAGCAGGAGGGTCCCCAATACCGGATCGAATACCAATTGTGCGCTTCATTGTCGGTATACTGAACGAAACCCAGGTCTGCCAGCGTATAGCCCATCTTTGCCAGCTCTTTCGACGTAAAGTCCAGAATCGCACCGAAATAGAACTTCGTTGTGCGCAAGAGCGTCTCCTCGTACGCAGGATCTCCCGAATAGGAGTTAAAGCTCCACTGGGTATCGCTCGAATAGGTGGCGGGATCAATCATAACGGATCCTTTGGATATCGGGCTGTGGAGATAGACACCCTTAATTTCCCATTGAGCGCCTGGGGTTTTGGGAAGGATAACCCAAGCCCATTTCTCGTTGCAGCCAAGCCGGAGCTCCAGGTTTCCAAGTGTTGAATAAACAACCTGGTATAAACAGTTATGATCCACCAGCGGAGTTTCAAAATAATATGCGTAATAGTGCTCGCCCTCCAAATAATCGTTCTCTCCACTGTAGAACCTGCCGGTTTTGGCAAGGGCGACAAGCTTGTTATATGTGTCCGTATATCCAGACGCGGACGCGGGAAGTACCAGCAGACTGCTGATCAGCAGCAGCATCAATCCTGCCGCAAGGAATCTTTTCCAGAGATTTTGTTTCATTTTAATCCTTCCTCTCATTTCATGTTTTGTATTGTCTCGTGTCACGGCTGCTCACTCAGATCTTCTGGGCTGTCCGGGGTTGTCGGAGGCTCCGCTTCGAGAACGGTTATCGTAAATGTTTTCACCGTGCTTCCTCCCAGCTTCAGATACAGATGCGCGGTGCCTGTGCTGTTCGGCGTTACCTTCCATCCATAACAGGTTTCGTACCACTGTCCCATTTGGTCAGCAGCAACAGGGCTGATCGTAAACATCGACGGTACCTCGGAGACAAGCTCCAAGGGCTCTGATCCGGAGGCTCGCGAGAACAGGGTCATTGGAGAGCCAAGCTTTGCGTCGGTGATCGTCTCGCACTCTCCCCACCAACTCCAGGCTGTATAACCCAGAGCCGGGCCGTGTTCCGGATTGTTCGTTCTTGCAACTCTGGTCGTGATGCCGTTCAGCGTACAGTAAAGGTTCGCGCTTCCGCTTCCGTTTTGTCTAAGTTCCCAATGATGGCCCCATTTACCGCTGCCTAAATCCTCCTTGCCCTGGTATCCCACAACAGAGGTGACCGCTTCATTGTCCGAATAGAGGCTTGGCGTTTCTTCGCCCTGCACATAGACAATCAGGTAACAACTGATGCCCGGTTGGCAGTCGTTGTACACAATCTCCGTTTTCTGTGGGCTGGACGAATTCCATTCGGACCAGCCGAGCAGCGAAACTGTCGGCGCGAGCTCTGTGGGCTGCGGGTCGGTGGGCTGGGGCTGCGGGGGCTGGCTGGGCTCAGGATTGGCGGGGTCAGCGGCCACTGCGGGGTCTGTGTTGCGCTCCGTGGGCTCTGTCGTGGCGGGCTCCGTAAGTTCCGTGGCGGCGGGCTCCGTGGGCTCTGTGGTGACGGGCTCCGTAGTCAGGTCCTCCGGGCTCTCCCATTCCGCGGTCTCGGAGGGCTCTGTCGTCAGGTCCTCGGCGCTCTCGACGCTGACAGGGGGCTGGGTATCCCCGATGGGAGTCAAGAGATTGTCCCGGACCCAGCCGTAGCCCAGAACGCCTCCGCCAATGACCCCGGCGGTGATGACCCCCAGGGCCACCCGGCCCAGGGCGGTCTGGAAGAAGCTGCGGCCCACGTGGACGGCGGCGCTTCTGGTCACGACGCCGGCCTTGGCAAGGCTCCCGGCAAGCACGGACTGTTCCGCCTCGGCGGCAGGCTCCGCCTTTTTCAGCAGGGCCAGCAGGAAGGGCATGGGGGCCAGGCCGAAGAGCTTGACGCCCTTCTTTTCCAGCCGTTTCACGGCGGCCTCGATCTTCTTCCGGCTCCGGGAGAGTTGGGTCTTGACGGTGCCGGAGCTCACGCCCAGGTCCTCGGCGATCCTGTTCACGGGGATCTGCTCATAGTAATACATGCCCACCAGCAGGCGCTGACCGTCGGAAAGGCCGTCCAGAATCTCCCGAACCAGATTGGCGGTCTCCTTCCGCTCCAGGGAGAGCTCCGGCTGGCTCTCGGGGCTCAGATCCGGCAGCTCCGGGAAGCTCTCCCCGTCCTCCGTCTCCAGCTCCGTGAAGAGCACCGGCGTCTGCTTTCGCAGGACGGAACGGGTACGGTTCGCGGCGATGCTCCGCAGCCAGGAATGGAATTTGGCCGGGTTGCCCAGCTGATCCAGATGGGTGAAGGCGAAAACGTAGGCGTCCTGCTGGATATCCAGGGCCAATTCGTCCGTGCGCACCATGGCCCGGACCGTGCGGTAGACCTCCTGGTTGGTGGCCTCGTAAAGGGCGGTAAAGGCGTCCTGGTCCCCGGCCTTTGCCCGCTCCACCAGGGCGGCAAAGTCCGCCGCCGGAAGCTTCTGTTCTCTATTGTCCATATCGAATTCCTCCTGCTTCCGAATAAGCCGTCCGTATCGGAACGCCGACTGTGACGGCGCTCACACGCTTCAAAATGTCGTCCAGCTGCCGGGAAGCCGTGTCCGGCGGCATTCGGTAGTACTCCATCAGCGCGTGATAGAGGCGGAAGAAGCCGTCCGTATCTTCCATGCTCTGCACCTCCGTTTTTCTGATTCTGATTATTAGACGCTGCGAGTCGAAAAACGGTTGACAGGATCAGAGAAAAAAGCAGAACGGCCTGGATAAGCAAAGACCCCTCGGCTGAGAGGTCTTTGTCATGATTGCGTGATCGTCAGCGCCCGGCCGTCGCTGGTGAGCTGGACGGGTGCGTTACGTGTCAGGAGGATTTCCGTGCCCTGCTGCCGCAGGAGGGCGAGGGTCTCCTCGTCCTCCGGCTCCTCGTCGGAGGAGGTGATCACGGCGGAGGCGGGATGCAGCTTTTCCAGCAGCTCCGTCAGAACGGGCTGCCAATGCCCGTGGTACGGGACTTTCAGAAAGTCGCAGGGGGGCGGGTCCTGGGCCAGATACTCCGTCAGGCGGGCGCTCTCCGCGTCCCCCAGGAAGACCAGGCGCTTTTCCCCATGGTTCACGGTGACGATCAGGGAGGAGTTGTTGCTGGGGTCCTCCGGGTAAGTCTCCCGGGCGGGCGGATCCACCAGGAAAACCGCGTCTCCGAGCTGAAAGCTCAGGGGCTCCCGGAGGGTAACGGGGCTGATATTCCGCTCCTCCAGGGCCTTGCAGTATTTCTCATAGGCCTCGGCGCCCGGCTTGGGGCAGTTGCTTTGCAATACGCATCCAACGGGAAGCTCGCTCAGCAGCTTTTTGGCCCCGCCCACATGGTCCTTGTCGAAGTGGGTCAGGATCAGCCAGTCCAGACGCTCGATGCCCAGCTCCTCCAGCTTGGCGAGGATCGTCTTGCCGAAGCCGCTTTCCCCCGTGTCGATCAGCACGGCACCCGCCTCGTTCCAGAGCAGGAAGGCGTCGGCCTTGCCCGCCTGGAAGCAGTAGAGCTTAAGGGTCGCGCTCACGGGCGTCGGCTCAGTAGACTGCGCCGTCGTCTCTCCGAGCGTCGGCTCAGTAGACTGCGCCGTCGTCTCTCCGGGCGTCCCTGCGCAGCCCCCCAGCAGGAGAACCAGCGCAAACACAATATAAATTGTTATCTGTTTCACACAGGCGCCTCCTTTTTTCGTTCGTATGGCCGAGCTCGAAGCGTCACGAAGTATGCCCACATCGTCCCACCCTGCCGATCGGGGGGAAGGGCCGATGTGGGCATCGGCCTCTGCGGGTGGAAGATCCCGGCAAATCCCGGCTTACGCCGCCGTCTGCAATCCCGCCTTCTTCTTGCGCTGCTGCTTGCGGACCACCACATAGACCATCATGATGATGGTGATGACGTAGGGGATGATGTTGGTGAGGTCCGCGCTGACATAGCCCTGGAGCCGCAGTCCGATGGCCTCGAAAAAGCCGAACATCAGGGCCGCCAGGTAGGCCTTGGCCGGGTTGGCCGCGGCGAATATCACACAGGCAAAGGCGATATAGCCCCGGGAGCTGGACATATTCTCGGCAAAGGTGCCGCTAAGATTGCCCAGGGACAGGTGGGCGCCTGCCAAGGCGCAGAGGATGCCGCAGAGCAGGGAGGCGATCCACTTCATCCGCTTGGGGCTGATTCCGGCGGTACGGAGGGTATCCGGCTTTTCGCCGGAGGCCCGGAGCCAGAAGCCGTAAGGGGTTTTGTAGACGAAGACCCAGGCCAGGACCACGATGATCCAGGTCAGATAGACGAAAAGAGACTGGTCGTTCAGCATGGGTCCGATGATGGGGATCTTGTTGAGGAACGCCAGGTGCAGGGTCGGCAGGGCGGGATTGCCCTTGGTGCCAGTGGTGCCGAAGTAGCTCCGGGAGAGATAGGAGGTCAGACCCAGGGCAAAGGTGTTCAACGCACAGCCGATGATGAACTCGTCGGATCTGTAGCGCACCACCAGCAGGGCAAAGAACAGGCCCACCAGAATACCGATCAGCAGGGCCAGCCCCACGCCCGCCAGGGCGGAATGGGCCAGGAAAGAGCCCAGGACCCCAAAGAAGGCGCCCATGAGGATCATGCCGTCCATGCCGATGTTCATGATGCCCGCGTGCTCCGTCATGGAGCCGCCGATGGCCGCCAGGGCCACGGGGGTGGCGGAGCGGAGCATCTGCTGGAGGGTGCCTACGGAGAAGACGGTCGAGAGGATCTTCTGAAATTCGCTCATCGCTGTTCCTCTCCTTTCTCTTCGGGACGCTGGCCGATGTGGGCATCGGCCCCTGCGGACTGTTTCTTCTGCACAAGCTTCTTCCACCAGGGCCGCTGGGACAGGGCATCCAGGAAGCCGCTCTGGGCAGCCATAAAGAAGATGATGACGGTCTGGATGATCAGATAGATCTGATTGGGGACCCCCACCTGCTGCAGACCCTCGGCGCCGATCTTCAAAACGGCGAAGAACAGGGAGAGCAGGATCGTCGCCAGGGGCTGATAGCGGGCGATCATGGCCACCATCAGGCCCTCAAAGTAGTAGTCGTTGCTGACGGCGGGCTTGAACAGATGCTCCGCGCCGTAGACCCGGAACATGCCCACCAGACCGCACATGGCGCCGGAGAGGGTCATGCAGACGATGATCTTCCGATCAATGCGCATCCCGGAGAAGCGGGCGAAGCGGGGGTTCTGGCCCGTGAGCTTCATCTCAAAGCCCGGGGTGGTCTTTTGCATCACATACCATACCACAAAGGCAATGGCGGCCGCCAGGAAGATGGCGGTGGAGAGCTTGGAGCCCCGCATGAGGCCGCCGAACCAATACTCGGCGTTGAGCCGCTCAGTGGCGGCGATCATGGTCTTGTTGGAGTTCTTCCAGGGGCCTTTTGCCAGGAACTGACAGAGAGAGGCGGCGATGGTGTTCAGCATGATGGTGGTAATGACCTCGTTGACCTTCAGCTTCACCTTCAGCACGCCCGGGATCAGCGCGTAGAGGCCCGCAGTGACAATGGCCGCCAGGGCTGCCAGCGGAATCACCAGCCAGGGCGAGCTCCCGCTCAGGACCACGCCCACCTGGGCCGCCGCGATGGCGCCCAGCAGCAGCTGGCCCTCGCCGCCCACGTTGAAGATGCCCACCCGGGAGCCCAGGTCGCAGGCCAGGCCGCAGACGCCCAGGACCATGGCGTACTCCAGCACGTCGCCGATGTGCCGGGGCGCGGAGAAGGCGCCGGAGAACATGGCTCCGTAGGCCTGCAGGGGGGAATGTCCCGTACAGAGAAGAATGACCGCTCCCACCAGGAAGGCCAGCAGGATACTGACCCCCAGGGAGATCAGATATTTCGTATTGATCTTGTTTTTTATCATTTCGCAGTCCCTCCCTGGCGCTTGCCGCCGGTCATGTAGAGGCCGACCTGCTCCTTGGTGATCTCCCCGGCCCGGAAGGAGCCGGTGATCTCGCCCTCGTAGAGGGTGACGATCCGGTCCGAGAGCCGGAAGACCTCGTCCAGGTCCGCCGAGGAGAGGAGGATGGCGGCGCCCTGGTTGCGCTTTTCCATGATGCGGCTGTGGATGAACTCAATGGCGCCCACGTCCACGCCGCGGGTGGGCTGGGAGATGATCAGCACGGGCGTATCGAAGCTGAACTCCCGGGCGATGACCACCTTCTGCATATTGCCGCCGGACATATCTCCGGCCAGGGCGTCCACGCCCGCGCCGCGGATGTCGTAGCGCTCATAGACCTCCTCCGCGTAATCACGGATGGCGCGCTGATTCTGCTGGATGCGGAAGCGGTTGAAGCGGGGCTCCCGCTGCTTGCCCACCAGCAGATTCTCCGCCACGGTGGCCGCGCCGGAGAGGCCCGTCGCCAGCCGGTCCTCGGGCACGTGGGCCAGCCCCGCCTGCCGGATCTCGCCGGGATCCAGCCCGGTCACCTCCCGGCCCATGACCTCCACCCTGCCGGAGCGGATGGGCGTGAGACCGGTAATGGCCTCGATGAGCTCGGACTGGCCGTTGCCCTCGATGGCGGCGATGCCCAGGATCTCCCCTGCCCGGAGCTCCAGGTTCAGGTTCTTGACCGCGGGCAGGCCGCGGTGGTCGCTGACGTTCAGCCCTTCTATCTGCAGCGCGGGCTCGCCGAGGGCCCCGGTGCGCTCCAGCTCGTCGAAGATGACAGGGCGGCCCACCATCAGAGAGGCCAGCTTCCGGGCGTCAACGTCCTTGGTCTCATGGATGCCCACCAGCTTGCCCTTGCGCATGACGCCCACCCGGTCGGAGATGGCCATGACCTCGTCCAGCTTGTGGGTGATGATGATCACGGTCATGCCCTTTTCCCGGACCACACTGCGGATGACCGTGAAGAGCTCCTCGGTCTCCTGGGGCGTCAGCACGGCGGTGGGCTCGTCCAGGATCAGGATCTCCGCGCCCCGGTAGAGGGCCTTCAAAATCTCCACCCGCTGCTGCAGGCCCACGCTGATGTCCTCCACCGGCTCCGTTTCCGGCACCGTGAGACCGTATTCCTGCTCCAGCTTCCGCACCGCCTCCTCGGCGGCGGCGTTGTCGAAGAAGATCTTATGCTTCCGGGGCTCCCGGCTCATGACGATGTTCTGGGCCACGGTGAAGGAGGGCACCAGCATGAAGTGCTGGTGAACCATGCCCACGCCCTGGTCGATGACGATCTTGGGATCGAAGACCTCCACCTGGCGGCCCTTGATGTACACGTCGCCGGAAGTGGGCGTCTGGATGCCGTAGAGGATGTTCATCAAGGTGGATTTGCCTGCACCGTTCTCGCCGATCAGGGCGAAAACCTCGCCCTTTCGAATCTCCAGGCTGATGTCGTCGTTCGCCAGTACGCCCGGGAATTGCATGGAAATATGTTCAAATCTGATTACGGGCTCGTTCACGGGTTTTCACTCCTTTTGCAAAAGCGGGGCCGATGGCAGCATCGGCCCCGCCGTGTTGCGGTGCGTATTTATCGGGTGGTATCCACCTTGATCTCGCCGGAGATGATCTTCTTCGCCATTTCCTCGACGGCGGCCTTGAGCTCGTCGGAAATCTGCTGGACAGAGCCTTCTTCGCCGTAGCCGATGCCCACGTAGCCGTTGGACATGTCAGCCACCCAGGTGGTGCCCCACTTGGAGGCGTCGCCGCCGGCCAGAGCCTTGACAGCGTCATAGATGGAGTTGCCCACTTCCTTCTTCATGGAGCAGATGATGACCTCGGGATCGATGTACTTCTGATCGGAGTCCACGCCGATGGCGTAGAAGCCGCGCTGCTTGGCAGCCTGGAAAACGCCGTCGCCGGCGGCGGAGGCGATCTGGAAAATCACGTCGGCCTTCTGGTCGTTCAGGGCAATGGCGCAATCCTTGCCTTTGGCGGGATCGTCATAGTCGTTGGTATAGTTGGTGACGACCTTGATGTCGGGTTTGGCAGCCAGAGCACCCTGCTTGTAACCCACGATGAAGTCGTTGATGACAGGCTGGTCCTGTCCGCCCACGGCGCCGATGACGCCGGTCTTGGACATGGAGGCGGCAATGTATCCCGCCAGGAAGGAGCCCTCGTTCTGGGCATAGGTGATGTTCAGCACGTTGGGAATGGGTTCATCTGTCGCGTTGTCGATCCAGATGAACTTGACGTCGGGATAGCTGGGCGCGACTTCGGCAATGTCGTAGAATTCCCAGCCCACGCAGACCACCAGGTCAGCCTTGTCCGCGGCGTTCTTCATCTGGGCGGTGTGGTTCTCGTTGCCGCACTCGATCAGGGTCAGCTGGATCCCCAGGTCCTTCACCAAGCGCTCGGCACCGGCGCGGGAGGAGTCGTAGAAGGAACGGTCGCCGAACTGACCGGCCACCACCAACGCCAGCTTGAGATCGGAGGCGGTATCGGCGGGCTTGGTATCGGCGGGCTTGGTATCGACGGGCTTTTCGTTGTCCTTGCAGCCGACGAACAGGGTCAGCATCAGGACCAGCACCAAAAGCAGGCTGATGATTTTTTTCATGTTTTCATGCATCCTTTCCTTTTCGCGGGCCGGACCCGCATACTGTTTATATTATACTTCATTCTATTTCAGGTTGCAAGAGGAATTTCAACAGTTCCGCCGCTTTCCCGGGGCGGAGGACGCAAATTTTGAGGGGCGGAGGCACGCATAAAATAATGCTTGCATAATTGGCGTTGTTGTGCTATACTATTTGCGTTCGTTTGAACGGATATGGAAACACAGGCGTTGAACGGTTTGTCTTTGTTCCATCGGCGGGTCCAGAGAGGGTGCGGAAGCTGCGAGCACCTCCCGCGGAGCAGAGGCCTTCGGCCGGGAGCCGCGGGTTTGAAGGAACGGGCGCGGGCCCGCTCTGGGTAGGATCCGCCGCGGGGATCGCGTTAAGGTCCGAAGAGTGCGCCGGAGCTCCGGCGAATGCGGGTGGTACCGCGGAAGCGTCGTCTTTCGTCCCAGGTCGATGGGAGGAAAGGCGTTTTTTCGTCCCCGCTGCAGGGGCGCTCACTGAGCGCCCGCGCTTGCGAAGCAAGCATCGCATGCGTCAGCAGGCGATCTTTTCCTGCGTAACTATCTTCCAAACAAGGAGAGATGATAATGAGAGAACAACTGGAACAAATCAAAGCCAAGGCCCTGCAGGCCCTGCAGGAGGCGAAGGAGTCCTCTGAGCTGGAAGCCCTGCGCGTGAGCCTGCTGGGCAAGAAGGGCGAGCTCACCGCCGTGCTGAAGATGATGGGCAGGCTCTCCGCCGAGGAGCGCCCCGTCATGGGACAGCTGGCCAACTCCGTCCGGGCCTCCATCGATGAAAAGCTGGAGGAGCGGAAGGCTGAGCTGGCCGCCGCCGCCCTGGAGGCGAAGCTGGCCGCCGAGGCCCTGGACGTCACTGTCCCCGGGACCCCCCGGGAGCTTGGCCACAAGCACCCCATGTACATTGCCCTGGACGAAGCCAAGGAGATTTTCATCGGCATGGGCTTCCAGATCCTGGAGGGCCCCGAGGTGGAGCTGGCCGACTACAACTTCACGAAGCTGAACACGGAGGAGGGTCATCCCGCCCGGGACTGGTCCGACACCTTCTATATCACAGAGGACAGCTCCGTCCTGCTGCGGACCCAGACCTCCCCCATGCAGATCCGGGCCATGGAGGCCATCAAGCATCCCCCCATCCGCATCCTGGCCCCGGGCCGGGTCTACCGCAAGGATGAGGTGGACGCCACCCACTCTCCCATGTTCCACCAGATCGAGGGCCTGGTCATCGACAAGGGCATCACCATGGCGGATCTGAAGGGCACCCTGGAAACCCTGGTCAAATCCCTCTACGGCGAGGACTCCGTGGTCCGCTTCCGTCCCCACCACTTCCCCTTCACCGAACCCAGCTGCGAGGTGGACGTCCAGTGCTTCAAGTGCAGAGGCGCCGGCTGTCCCACCTGCAAGGGCGAGGGCTGGATCGAGCTGCTGGGCGCGGGCATGGTGCACCCCAAGGTCCTGGAGGGCTGCGGCATCGACCCCAACGTATACTCCGGCTTCGCCTTCGGCATCGGCCTGGAGCGCATGGCCATGCGCCGCTTCCAGATCTCCGATCTTCGCCTGATCTTTGAGAACGATGTCCGCTTCCTGCGGCAATTCTGAGAAAGGAGGCTTTGCAGAATGAATATTTCGAGAAAATGGCTCAAGGAATTCGTTGACATCCAGGCCTCCGACCGGGAGTATGACGAAATCATGACCATCGCCGGGCAGAAGGTGGAGACCACCACCCGGCTGGATGAGGAAATCAAAAACGTGAAGGTGGGCAAGGTCCTGTCCATCGTCCGCCATCCCAACTCCGATCACATGTGGATCTGCCAGATCGACGTAGGCGAGGCCCTGCCCGTCCAGATCGTCACCGGCGCCCAGAACGTCCACGCGGGCGACCTGGTCCCGGCGGCTCTGCACGACTCCTGGCTGGCGGGCGGCGTTCACATCACCGCCGGCAAGCTCCGGGGCGAGGACTCCAACGGCATGCTCTGCTCCATCCAGGAGCTGGGCCTGACCCGAAACGACTTCCCCGCCGCCTGTGAGAACGGTATCTGGATTCTCAACGACGAGGACTGCTGCGTCGGTCAGGACATCAACGAAGTGATCGGCAACGACGACAGCATCGTAGAGTTCGAGATCACCAACAACCGCCCCGACTGCTACAGCCTCATCGGCCTGGCCCGGGAGACCGCGGCGGCCTTCAACGTGCCCCTGAAGCTCCACGAGCCCGTGGTCAGAGGCGGCGGCCCCGGCGTCCTCACCGAGCTGCTGGACGTGGAAACCCCGGACCCGGACCTCTGCCTGCGCTACTCCGCCCGGATGGTGCGGAACGTGAAGATCGGACCCTCCCCCAAATGGATGCGTCAGCGCCTCCGCGCCGCGGGGATCCGGCCCATCAACAACATCGTGGACATCACCAACTACGTGATGGTGGAATACGGTCAGCCCATGCACGCCTTTGACTACCGCTACGTCAAGGGCGGGAAGATCATCGTCCGCCGCGCCGGCGCCGACGCCGAGCTCACCACCCTGGACGGCATCGTCCGGAAGCTGACGCCCGACATGCTGGTCATCGCCGACGAGACCCGGCCTGTGGGTCTGGCGGGCGTCATGGGCGGCGAGAACTCCGAGATCGTCCCCGACACCGCCGACGTGGTTTTCGAGTCCGCCAACTTCGACGGCACCTCCATCCGCAAGACCGCTCTGGCCCTGGGCATGCGCACCGAGGCCTCGGCCAAGTTTGAAAAGAACATCGACCCCATGCTCACTCTGCCCGCCGTCAACCGGGCCTGCGAGCTGGTGGAGCTGCTGGGAGCCGGCGAAGTCCTGGACGGCGTCATTGACAACCTCAACTATGTGCCGGAGCCCGTGACCATTCCCCTGGAGCCCGCGCGGATCAACGCCCTGCTGGGCACCGAGATCCCCGAGGCGGACATGATCGAGTATCTTCGCCGGGAGCAGGTCCCCGTGGCGGACGGCATGATCCGGGTGCCCTCCTGGCGGCCCGATCTGCGGCGGATGGCCGATATTGCCGAGGAGGTCGCCCGCTTCTACGGCTACAACGAGATCCCCACCACCCTGATGCGGGGCGCCACCACCCGGGGCGGCTACTCCCCCGCTCAGAAGCTGGAAAACAAGGCCGGCGCCGCCGCCCGGGCTCTGGGCTATAGCGAGATCATCACCTACTCCTTCGTCTCCCCCTCCGGCATGGATCTGATCCGCGCCCCCAAGAACGACCCGCGGCGGAAGCAGATCAAGCTGCTGAACCCCCTGGGCGAGGACAGCTCCGTCATGCGCACCGCCGGCCTGCCCTCCATGCTGGACATTCTGGCCAGGAACTACGCCTACCACAACAAGGCCGCCCGGCTCTATGAGCTGGCAAAGATCTATCTGCCCGTAGAGGGTCAGATCCTGCCCCGCGAGCCCAAGCTGCTGATGCTGGGCGCCTATGGGCCCGGAGAGGACTTCTACAGCCTTAAGGGCGCCGTGGAGAGCATTCTGGGCCAGCTCAACGTCCAGGCCTGCCGCTTTGAAGCCCTCCGGGACGATCCCAGCTGGCACCCCGGCCGTTGCGCCGCTCTCTGGGTCGGCGACAAACGGATCGGCCTGCTGGGCCAGGTCCATCCCCAGGTCGCAAAGAACTACGGCATGGACTGCGAGGTCTACGCCGCCGAGCTGAACTTCTCCGATCTGATCACGGTGGTGGCGCCGGAGAAAACCTTCAAGGCCCTGCCCCGTTTCCCGGCTGTCAGCCGCGATCTGGCTGTAGTCTGCGCCGAGGCCGTCACCGTAGGGGCCCTGGAGGCCTGTATCACCGAGGCCGCCGGTCCCCTGCTCCGGGAGATCAAGCTCTTCGATATCTATCGGGGCGCCGGCATTCTGCCCGGCATGAAGAGCGCAGCCTTCTCCCTGAGCTTCCGGGCCGAGGACCGCACCCTGACCGACGCCGACATCGAGCCCGCCATGGGCAGCGTGCTCAAGGCTCTGGAGAGTCAATTGGGCGCTTTCAGACGTTGAGTCATCAAAAAGGAGTACAATATGAAACCATATATTATCAGCGCGGACAGCACCCTGGATATGCCGGCGGAGCTGCTGGCAAAATATGACATCCGCGTGATCGCCAGCTACGTCACCATGGGCGACAAAACCGTGGACGACTGGCCCGATCTCACCCAGAAGGATCTGCTGGACTACGTAAAGCAGTCCGGGCAGCTGGCCAAGACCAGCGCCGCCAACCCGGACGACTATGAAAAGTGGTTCCGCAAGCTGGCAGCCGAGGGCCGCCCCATCATCCACGTGGCCAAGAGCTCCGGCGTCTCCTCCTGCTATCAGAACGCCTGTATGGCAGCCAGGGAACTGGAAAATGTTTGGGTGGTGGACTCCAAGAACCTGGCCGGCGGCAGCTCCATGACCATCCTCGCGGCACTGAATACGGAGCTGGAGGATCCCGCCCAGGTGGCGGCCTTCATGGAGGCCTACCGGGAGCGGATCGAGGGCAGCTTCATCATCGAGACCCTGGAATTCCTCTACAAGGGCGGACGCTGCTCCGCGTTGGCCGCTCTGGGCGCCAATATCCTCAAGCTGCGGCCGGAGATCGTCTTCGACAACGGCATCATGCGGCTGGGCAAAAAATACCGGGGCGTCTACAGCAAGTGCGTCTACCAGTATTTGGAGGACCAGTTCGCCAAGCTGCCCGGCTATGAAACCGATCTGGTCTACATGAACCACACCATTCAGGACCCGGCCTTTCTGGAGGAGCTGAAAGCCTGCGTCCGGGAGCGGACCGGCTGCCGGGAGCTCATCGAATATCCCGCCTCCTCCGCCATCTCCACCCACTGCGGCCCCAACACCTTCGGCGTCTTTTTCGTTCGCAAAGAAAAATAATTTCGAATTATCTCTTTACAAATCCCATAAAATGGGGTATCATAAGGGATAAGGAAAAACCGAAAAGGAGGCAGGCCCTATGGAAGACCATACCATAAAATACCGGGTTCCCTTGGAGGATCACGAGGAAATGAAGCGGATTTTGTCCTCCGTCTATACCTCTCTGACCGAAAAGGGCTACAATCCCGTCAACCAGATCGTAGGGTATCTCCTCTCCGAGGACCCCACCTACATCACCAATCACAACAACGCCCGCGCTATGATCGGCCGTCTGGACCGGGACGAGCTGCTCTCCGAGCTGGTGCGTCACTATTTGTTCGACTGATCCGGTCCCCATGCACAGACAACGCGGGGAGCCTGCGGCGCAGGCTCCCCGTTTTGTTGATGTCCGGCGAATTGTTACAATTTTCGCCGGATCGTTACAAGTTCATATGTACCCCGCTTTCCCGCCGCAAGCCGGCAAACCACGTCATTCGGGCCAAATTTCTCCCCTTTTTTGAAAAAAACTGCAAGTTTTTGTGATTTTTTCCTGTAAGGGGTTGACAAACTCGTTGCAATGAGTTACAATTTGGTTACAATCCCCATAAGGAGGTGCTCCATGTCTGAACAGAACGGCCTGACGTATAAGGGACATCCCTTGATGCGGAAGGACAACATGGTTTATTACGGCTCCATGGCCGATAAATATATCGTCATCATGCAGATCCTGGAATCCAAGGACTTTCAGGATATGAGCCTTGCCACAAAGGTCTCGGTACAGCTGCAGCTCACTGACCAGACCGTCCGGCCCAAGGATCGGATCATTCGAAAGAGCGAAAAGGACGGCTTCTACACAGCGCTGGACGTGGGCTGTGTCTGGCTCGAACGAGCCTTGGCCGGTAAGTGATTCAGAAAGCGAGGGTACTTATGAAAAGATTCAAAACCAGACTGATCGTATTGCTGCTGACTGTCTGCCTGCTGGCGGGTATGGCGCTTCCCGTGCATGCCACCGAGCTGAAGACCGGCATCGGCGTCGTCACTGCCTCTTCCCTGCGGCTGCGGGCCAAGCCCAACACCGACGCGGAGATCCTGGCCACCGCCGTGGGCGGCGACTGTGTTGTGATCATCCGGGAGGTAGACGACTGGTATCTGGTCAACTACAACCTCGAGATCGGCTACATGGCCAAGGAGTATGTGGAGTTCAACGAGAAGAAGAACGTAAAGCTGGGCTTCGCCATGTTCGACTCCTCCAGCAATGTGCGCGGCGGCCCCGGTACCGATTCCGACATCGTCGCCCGGGCGCCCAAGGGCGAGACCTGCTTCATCATCGGCTTCAACAGCGACTGGTATAAGGTCAGCTTCAACGGCCAGATCGGTTATGTCCGCTCCGACCTGCTGACCCTGCTGGAGATCCCCTACTCCAACTTTGGCAGCAAGGGCAATACCTATCACGAGGACGGCGCGGCCGCCGCGGAGAGCAAGCCCGAAGAGAGCAAGCCCGCCGAGAGCAGCAAAAGCTCCTCGGAGAGCAAGTCCTCCGAGCAAAGCAAGTCTTCCTCCAAGAGCAGCTCCGACAGCAAGAGCAGCTCTTCCAGCTCTTCCAGCAGTTCCGCCAGCTCCGGCAGCTCCAACAGTTCCACCGCTTCCACCCTGGGCGAGCGCGTAGCCGCCTACGCCCTGCAGTTCAAGGGCTACCGCTACGTTTACGGCGGCGCTACTCCCTCCGGCTTCGACTGCTCCGGCATGGTGTACTACATCTACAAGCAGTTCGGCTACAATGTGGGCCGGATCTGCACGGCGCAGCTCTCCGCCGGCAAGCATGTGACCCGCGGCAATCTGATGCCCGGCGACATCGTGGTCTTTGAGCGGACCTACACCACCAGCAGCCGGGCCACCCACTCCGGCATCTACATCGGCAACGGTCAGTTTATCCACGCCGCCAACACCAAGCTGGGCGTCATTGTCTCCAGCATCGACAACGAGTACTATGCCTCCCGCCTGATCTGCGGCGTTCGCGTAGGATAATTGCAACAACGCTACCCGGCATCGTTCAGATGCCGGGTATTTTTTTGCGCTGGATGGGGAAACTAACGGCAGCGCGGGAATTGTCGGCCTGAGGTTCCTGGTACAAGTCCGCAGAACCCTTGTACCTTGAACCTTTTCATTCGCTCAATCCGAATCTGCACCGCAGGAGGTTACCCATGGACAGCTTACACAGAGGCAAGCAAAGCATTCTTTTCCCCACCAAGCCCGTCGTCGCCGCCTGGGCCTCCGTCGTCGGCAAGAAGGAAGGCGAAGGGCCTCTGGGCAAGGCCTTTGACCGAGTGATCCCCGACGGGAAATATGGGGAGAAGACCTGGGAGCAGGCGGAGACGAAGCTCCAGCAGACCGCCTTGGAGCTGCTGCTGGAAAAGGCCGCCCTTAAGCGGGAGCAGCTCGATCTGATCTTCTCCGGAGACCTGCTGAATCAATGCGTGGGCTCCAGTTACGCCCTGCGGCGCACCGGCATCCCCGCTCTGGGGCTCTATGGCGCCTGCTCGACCATGGCCGAGGGCCTGCTCCTGGCCGGAGCCTCGGTAAACGCGGGTTATGTCAACTGTGCTGCCGCGCTGTCCTCCTCCCATTTTGCCGCGGCGGAGCGGCAGTACCGCTTTCCCCTGGCCTACGGGGGACAGCGGACTCCTACTGCCCAGTGGACCGTCACCGGGGCTGGAGGGGTGCTGGTCGCCCGAAGCGGGAAGGGCCCCGTTCTGAGCTCCGCCACCATCGGTACGGTGGAGGACAAGGGCATCACAGACGCCAACAATATGGGCGCGGCCATGGCCTGGGCCGCCTACCGCTCCATTCGGACCCATCTGGACGACCTGGCTCTGGGCCCCGAAGACTATGATCTGATCGTCACGGGGGACCTGGGACAGTTGGGCAGCGATATCGTCCGGTGCTGCTTTTCCGGGGATGGCGTGGAGCTGGGGCCGCGCTATACAGACTGCGGCCTGCGGATCTACGACGCGGAAGCCCAGGACGCCCACTGCGGCGGCTCCGGAGCGGGCTGCAGCGCGGCGGTGCTGGCGGCGGAGCTGCTTCCCGGCTTCGCCGAAGGGCGCTGGAAGCGCATTCTCTTCTGCGGTACCGGAGCCCTGCTCTCCCCTACCACGGTCCAGCAGAAGCGGAGCATCCCGGCGATCTGCCACGCGGTGGCCATCGAAAGTGACAGGTGACAGGTTACAGGTGACAAGTGACAAGTGACAGGTGACAAGTGACAGGTTACAGGTGACAAGTGACAGGTGACAAGAAATAATTGATGTGGAATTGAGGAGAGTTTATGGAGTATCTGAAAGCGTTTTTGGTGGGCGGGCTGATCTGCGCGGTCTGCCAGATCCTGATCGACAAAACCGCCCTGACCCCGGCGCGGATTTTGACGGGCTGCGTGGTGGCGGGGGTGCTCCTCGGAGCCGTGGGCCTTTATCCGCTTCTCGCCGACTGGGCCGGTGCCGGGGCCTCCGTGCCCCTGACGGGCTTCGGAAATCTGCTGGCCGAGGGGACCCGGAAAGCCGTGGACCGGGACGGACTGCTCGGCGCCTTGACCGGGCCCCTCAGCGCCGCCTCCGGCGGAATTGCCGCGGCGGTGCTCTTCGGCACGCTGGCGGCGCTGTGTTTCCCGTCGAGGGAAAAGTGAATTCGGATTTGTCGGGATCTTTCTTTCGTAGGGGCCGATGCCCACATCGGCCCTCACACCGATACGGGAAAGGGCCGATGTGGGCATCGGCCCCTACGGGCGTTTTCGCAACATCCCTACAAATCCCGATTTGCCTTCTTGCATATTCCTCTCCCTTCGGATATAATGAACGAAAAGAGGTGATCGCATTGAACAGACTGCTGCTTGTAGAGGACGATCCGGCGATCTCCCGCTCCCTCTCGGAATTTTTGTGCGCCGAGGGCTTTTCGGTGGAGACCGCCGCGGGGCAGCGGGAGGCAGAAGTGCTGCTGGCCCACGGAGTTTTCGATCTGCTGTTGGTGGATATCTCTCTGACCGACGGCTCCGGCTTCGGCGTCTGCGCCGCGGCCAAGCAATACGGACTGCCGGTCATCTTCGTCACGGCCTCCGGTGATGAAAGCTCAGTGGTGGCCGGACTGGATATGGGGGCCGACGACTACATCGCCAAGCCCTTCCGACCCAGGGAGCTGGTTTCCCGGGTGCGCAGCGTCCTGCGGCGCTGCGGCAGCCAGAGCGTGGTCAGCGTCGGCGCGCTCCGGGTGGACACTGATAAGGCCGTGGTCACGAAGAACGGCGCGGAACTCAGCCTTTCCGCCCTGGAGTACCGCATCCTGCTGGTCTTCCTTTCCAACCGGGGCAGGGTGCTGACCCGGACCCGGCTGTTGGAGGAGATCTGGGACGTGGCGGGAGATTATGTCAACGACAACACCCTGACTGTGTACATCAAACGTCTGCGGGAAAAGCTGGAGGACGATCCCCAACAGCCTCGCTATCTGAAAACCGTCCGAGGCATCGGCTACCGGATGGACGAGTGAGGCTGCCTTTAGGGACCAATTCCAAAATGAATGTAGGGACAAGCATTGCTTGTCCGGCATTCAGCACGAATGCAATTTGCCGGAGGCAAATCTTTCCGGGAAGCCGCTGAATCGCCTGCCGGCGATTGTTTGCTTCGCAAACGCGGACAAGCATTGCCTGTCCCTACGGCATAAACTCCGAGGCCAAATGCCAAATGCAAAATGCGAACAAAGGGAATGGTATGAAAGATTTGAAAAACCCGGAGCTCCGGCGTGAGCTCTTGATCTGCGCGGCGGCTGCTCTGGTCCTGGCAGGCCTGGGGCTGCTGGTCTGCCCGCTCTGTTCCCTGCTGGTGCTGGGGACAGGGCTGGTTTTCACGGGCCTGCACCTGTGCTTCGTCCGGCGGCGCTATGACGAGATCGCCGCGCTGAGCCGCTCCGTGGACCGGATCCTTCACGGCCAGGACCAGCTTTTGGAGGACAACGCCGAGGGCGAGCTGGCCATCCTCCGCAGCGAAATCCGCAAGATGACCCTGCAGCTGCGGGATTCCGCGGCCCTGCTGCTGCAGGACAAGCGGGAGCTGGCCCAGGCCCTGGCGGATATCTCCCATCAGCTCCGCACGCCTCTGACCTCCATGAATCTGAGTCTCTCCCTGCTGGCGGAGGCGGAGGACGAGGCCCAGCGGCTGCGGCTGACCCGGGAACTGAAGCGCTCCCTGGAGCGGATCGACTGGCTGGTGGAGACCCTGCTGAAGCTCTCCAAGCTGGACGCGGGCGTGGTGGTCTTTAGCCCGGAACTCGTCAGCGCCGCAGCCCTGGCGGAGCAGGCGGTCCGTCCTCTGCGGATTCCCATGGAGCTGCGGGGCCTGAGCTTTTCCCTGGAAGCCGGGGACGCTTCCCTGACTGTGGACCCGTCCTGGACCGCCGAGGCCCTGGGGAACGTGCTGAAAAACTGCGTGGAGCACAGCCCCGAGGGCGGAACCATCACGGTGACGGCCCGCCAGACGCCGCTCTTCACGGAGATCGCCGTAGCCGATACGGGCCCGGGCATCGCCCCGGAGGACCTGCCCCGGCTCTTTGAACGCTTCTATCGGGGCAAAAACGCCGATGAAAACAGCATCGGCATCGGTCTGGCTCTGGCAAGACAGATCGTAACCGCTCAAAACGGCACCATCCAGGCGTCGAACAGGCCGGAGGGCGGGGCGCGGTTCACGATGCGGTTTTACGTCGGAGCGGTTTGAATACGGAAAAACGTCCGCTTTGGTTTCTTCATTCCAAGGCGGACGGTTTTTTTCTTAAATGACAGATCACTTATCAAACAGTCACCTGATTGTCACATTACCGTGTTATACTAAGGCCATCAAACAGAGGAAAACCAACCGAACCAATCACCAAACGAAAAACCCAACCGAACCAGGGAGGACAAGGATATGGAAATTTTACGGGTCGAAAACCTGTCGAAGCATTACGGGGCCGGGGAGAACCTGGTCCGGGCCGTGGACGACGTCAGCTTCTCCGTGGAGAAGGGAGAGTTCCTGGCCATCATCGGGCCCTCGGGCTCCGGCAAATCCACCCTGCTGCACATCCTGGGAGGCGTGGACCGGCCCACTTCCGGCAAGGTCTTTGTGGACGGGCAGGACGTGTACGCCCAGAATGACGAGGCCCTGGCCATCTTCCGCCGCCGCCAGGTGGGGCTGATCTATCAGTTCTACAATTTGATCCCCGTCCTGACCGCGGAAGAGAACATGACCCTTCCCGTGCTGCTGGACGGGCGGCAGGTCAATCAGGAGCGGCTGGAGGAGCTGCTGGATACGCTGGCCCTTCAGGATCGCCGCAAGAACCTCCCGAACCAGCTCTCCGGCGGCCAGCAGCAGCGGGTCTCCATTGGCCGGGCCCTGATGAACGCCCCGGCGGTGGTCCTGGCCGACGAGCCCACCGGCAACCTGGACTCCAAAAACAGCCAGGAGATCGTGGCGCTGCTGAAGCTCTCCAACAAACGCTACGGTCAGACCCTCATCGTCATCACCCATGACGAATCCATCGCCCTCCAGGCGGACCGGATCCTCGCCATCGAAGATGGCAAAATCGTAAGAGACAAGCGGGTAAGAGCATGAATACGACGACCATTGAGCTCGCCTGCCTGGGACTGGCGTTTGGGAACGAAACGGCAGCATTCAACAGGCAGCGGACAACATACAGCAGACCCGCCTGCAGCGCGGGCAATCTGCCCGCCTTCCTTCCCCGCACGGACAAGGCGGCAGTCAACAGGCAGCGGGCGACGGACAAAACATGGGGACAGCTCCTTCGGGAGGAAGGCTTCCTGCGGTCGTGACGGCGGCCCCGGATGTTCGGATTTGTCGAGCAGAGCTCGACAAATCCCGATTTTGCGGGCAGATTGCCCGCGCTACATTCCGTTGAGGTGAGAACATGAATATCCTGACAAGCTATACCCGCCGCTGTCTGCGGCGGAACCGGATGCGGACCCTGGTGACGATCATCGGCATCGTCCTCTCCGTGGCCCTGTTCACGGCGGTGGCGGAGGGGACCTGGTCCGGCTGGCGCTACCTGATCCGGGCCACGGAAGCGGAAAAGGGCCGCTATCACGCGGTCTTCCGGGAGCTCTCCGAGGACGAATACGCCAGCCTCGCCCGGGATCCCCAGGTGGCGGAGCTCGGCAGGCTGGAAACCCTGGGCTGGGCGGAAATCGCTCCGGAAGCCCTGGACTGGCCCTATCTGCGGGTCGCCTCCTATGATTTCTCCTGCGATCTGCTCTCCGTGCGCATGATTGCGGGGCGCTGGCCGCAGAACGATCACGAGCTGATCGTCAGCAATCAGATGCCCTCTCTCTCCAAGGTCAGCTATACCATCGGGCAGACTGTAAGCCTGGAGCTGGGACAGCGGGCGGCGGAGGACGGTACTCCCCTGCCCATCTACACCCGCTACCAGATCGGGGCCTGGGGCGGGAGCGCCGAGCGGCTGCGCGACACAGTCTCCCATGAATATACCATCGTGGGCGTCTTTCACTACATCGGCGGTGCTCTCAGCGACTACGACTGCGCCGGCACCCTGGCCCTGACCACAGGCGCCGCCGGCGTCTCCACCGAGGCGATCGTGCGGCTCCGGGACGTCCGGGACGTCCCGGCCTTCTGCGACGCCCATTCCGACCTGGGTGCGGGCTGCGCGTGGAATGGGATACTCCTGCAGATCAGCGGCGTCGTGGAAAAAGAGAACCTGCGGCTCGTCGTCGTCGGCATGCTGGCGATCCTCTTCGGGCTGATCGCTTTCGGCTCCGTCTGCCTGATCTACAACGCCTTTTCCATCTCTGTGGCCGAGCGGACCCGGCAGTTTGGCCTGCTGAAATCCGTGGGGGCCACCAACCGGCAGCTCCGCCGGGCAGTGCTGACTGAGGCCCTGCTGCTCTGCGCCGTCGCCATTCCCATCGGTTTGCTGCTGGGCTGCGGCGGCATCGCCCTGTCCCTGGGACTGCTGCGGAACGCCTTCGACGCCCTGATGCGGGTGGGAGACCAGCGCCCGGAAAGCATCCGGCTGGAGCTGAATCTGCCCGCCCTGCTGCTGGCCGCCGGGATCGGCCTGCTCACTACGCTGATCTCCGCCTGGATCCCCGCCAGGCGGGCCACCCGCCTCTCCCCCATGGCGGCCATCCGCCAGAGCGCGGACGTGAAGATCCGGGCGGGGAAGCTGCGGGTCAACCCGCTGACCCGGAAGCTCTTCGGCTTCCCCGGCC
>JAFYAB010000082.1 GCA_017540945.1 Oscillospiraceae bacterium
ACCGAGCAGCATTAAGCGGCAAGTTCCGTGTGCCGTGAGTCAGCCGTTTCTGAGCTGGCTGTCCGGGAAACGGGGATAACGCAAGTTCAAATGTAGGTGTGCGATCTTGTCATGGGCCGGTTTCCATTGTGACCGGATAAGCCTTCCCCCTCGGGGGAAGCTGCCCCAGTGCGCACACTGGGGCGGATGAGAGGCGCAGCCATATGCAGCGCCTTTCCGGGAGGTGAGCAGATGTACCAGGCGTTATACCGCAAATACCGTCCCCAGACCTTTGACGACGTGGTGGGGCAGGGAAGCGTCACCCAGATCCTGCGCACCCAGGTGCTCACAGGAAAGCTGAGCCACGCCTATCTGTTTACGGGTTCCCGGGGTACGGGCAAGACCAGCTGCTCCAAGATCCTGGCCAAGGCGGTCAACTGCCTTCATCCGGTGGACGGAAATCCCTGCAACTGCTGCTCTTCATGCAGGAGCATCGACAGCGGGGCCTGTATGGATGTGCTGGAAATCGACGCCGCCTCCAACAACGGCGTGGACAATGTGCGGAGCCTTCGGGAGGACGCGGTCTATGCGCCTGCAGAGCTCAAAAAGCGGGTTTATATCATCGACGAGGTCCACATGCTCTCCATGTCCGCCTTCAATGCTCTGCTGAAGATCATTGAGGAGCCTCCGGAGCATCTGATGTTCATTCTGGCCACCACGGAGCTGCACAAGGTCCCGGCTACCATCCTCTCCCGCTGCCAACGATTTTCCTTCCGCCGTATCGAACCGGAGGACATCGCGGCCCGGATCCACTATGTGGCCTTCGAGGAGGGGATTGACATTACGCCGGAGGCAGCCTCCCTGTTGGGCCGCCTGGCGGACGGCGCTCTCCGGGACGGACTTTCTCTTCTGGACCAGTGTGCCGCCGCGGCGAAAGGCCAGCTGACGGTTGACACCATCTATTCCACCCTGGGGATCGCCGGCGCAAGAACGGCGGGAGAGCTGTTGACGGCTGTTGCGGAGCATGACGCGAATCGGGTGCTGAGTCTGTTTACCCAACAGTACGCCGAGGGCAAGGACCTGAGCGCCCTGGTGGACGAGCTGGTAAGTCTTTGCCGCGATCTGCTGCTGATGAAGACTGCGCCGGGAGTCGGCGCGTCCATGCGCACGGGGGTCTGTACCGATGAGGAGATGAAAAGTCTTCTGATGCGATTTACTGCCCAGGAGCTGCTTCGGCACACTCGCCTGCTGCAGGACACAGCCTCCGGCTTCAATAAAAGCGCCAATCGCAGGATCGATGTGGAGCTTTGTCTGCTGCAGATGTGCGATCCGACGCTCGACACGGACCTGCGTGCCATCAACGCCCGCTTGTCGCGGCTGGAACAGAGCATCGCTTCCGGAGGATCCATTGTCTGCGTACCGGAACCGGTGCCGCAGCGGCCGGATCCCGTTCCGACGCCGGTCCCAAATTCCGAAGAGCCCTCTGCTGAAAAAGCGTCCTCGGAACTGCCTGTAACATTTTGGGCGGATCTGGTCTCGGACGTGCGAAAATGGCGGCCTTCCTTGGGCGGGTATTTTAATACAAATGACAGCAATATGCTGGTTCCGATGCTGCGCGGAGGATTGTTGGAGCTTCGTGCCGCTTCGGAATACGTGAGAAATATCGTGGATCAGGAGGATATCCGCAACTATGTGGCCCAGCGCGCATCCCAGCTGCTGCATCAACAGCTGCGCGTCCGTTTCACTGTACGCGGGTCCCACGATGAAGAGAATGATCCGCTGCGGCGTCTGATCGATACGGGAAGACAGCACCCGGAGATTTTTCATATCAAAGAAACATAGGATAAACCAGATATTCGAGTAAGGAGGATTTATATGGCAAAGGGCGGTTATCGCGGCAATCCCATGGGCGGAGGCATCAACGCGAATATGATCAAGCAGGCCCAGAAGATGCAGCAGGACATGCTGCGGATGCAGGAGGAGATGGAGAGCAAAGAGTATGACGCCACTGTCGGCGGCGGTATGGTAAAGGCCGTGGTCAACGGCAAGCACACGCTGCTTTCCATCGAGATCAATCCGGAAGCAGTGGATCCCGACGATGTGGAGATGCTTCAGGATATGGTGGTCGCCGCTGTGAACGAGGCCATGCGGAAGGCGGAGACTGAGGCCAGCGCCACGATGAGTAAGCTGACCGGAAGCCTGAATCTGGGCGGCCTGGGTGGATTGTTCTGATGCTGCGCTATTTTCCCACAGCGCTGGAGCGCTTGACGGAGGAGTTTGCAAAGCTTCCCGGCATAGGCGGTAAAACCGCACAGCGACTGGCCTTTCATGTACTCAGTCTGCCCGATGAGGAAGCGGAAGCCTTTGCCCAGGCCATTACCGAGGCAAAGAAAACCGTTCACACCTGTCCCGTCTGTCAGAATTTGACAGACGGAGAGCTCTGCGCCATCTGCGGAGACGAGCGCCGCGATCCGAGCGTGATCTGTGTCGTGGCGGAGCCCCGCGACGTCATCGCCATGGAGCGGGCCAGGGAATATGACGGGGTCTACCATGTGCTCCATGGGGTGATCTCTCCCTTAAACCACGTGGGGCCGGACGATATTCGTATCCGTGAGCTGCTTTCCCGTGTCGCCAAGGGCGGTGTGCGGGAGGTCATCATGGCCACCAACCCTGACACCGAGGGCGAGGCTACGGCTATGTATCTTTCCCGGCTTTTGCGGCCCATGGAGGTCAAGGTGACGCGCCTGGCCTATGGCATCCCCGTGGGCAGTCAGCTGGAATACGCCGACGAAGTCACTCTGCTGCGCGCCCTGGAGGGACGCAGGGAGATCTGAACAATCGAAAAACGAAATGAAAAAGCCCTGTGTCTATCACAGGGCTTTTCAGATTGTCAAAAAACTTTGATGCGCTTCCCATACAGGCTGATCAGGACAAAAGGGAACAGGGAACAGGCAAAAGGAAACAGGAGAACGCCGTAGGGGCAAACATCGATCAGCTCACAATATACAGATACGGTGCGTAATATGCACGCCGGGATCACGTTTTGTTCTTATCGCCAGCGCGGGCGGTATCTCGGGGTTTTCCAAAAGGGGGATGACCCCTTTTGGCCGTTTGAATGAGAGGAGGGTCCAGGGAGGGGGGAGAGATTCGGAATCTTCCCCCTCCC
>JAFYAB010000039.1 GCA_017540945.1 Oscillospiraceae bacterium
CGGTAGCTGTAGGACTCTGAAAAGCCCTTCGTGCCAACGGACCAATTCTGCGCCGTCAGACGGTTCGCGCTGTCGTAGAGGTGTTCCGTGCGCTGGACGGTTCCGCTGCCGCCCTCCTCCCGGCTGCGGATCAGGCGGCCCCTGATTGGTTTGGACAAAACAGCTTATGAGGCGCATCATTCAATCAGAGAACCGTCCCCTGATCGCAGGACTTATATACCGATGTTAATTTTGTCGTCAGATTTATTTACCGAGATTCTCCGGAGGGGGAGATCTTGTATGGGTACTTTATGTGAAAACACACGGGGACGGTCCCAATGCCATCCCCATTGCGCCCCGTGTGAGAGAAATCAATTCAATCGGGGGACGGTTCTCTGATTGACTGATTGTTCTTAGCTATTCGGCTTTCTGTATAATATTTTTGTCAATCAGAGAACCGTCCCCTGATTGCTCCTGGGCAACATGTCGAGCAGTGGTTTTGAACCGCATCAATCAGGGATAAGTATAATACACGCTGTTAAAACGCCCGTCGATTGCGAAACAATGTATACTCACAATCGTACCGTGATCGGTACCCAGGTAATATACCGTTCCGTTTTTTGAAATGTACGAAGGCATATAGTTTCCGCTGCCGGGCTGAAAATGATAGGGCCCGTACTGGGCAATGAATTCCTTTTCCGTTTTACCGAGCCATTTTTCCATCTGCGGGATCGGCTCGATGGGCTCCAGGCCTTCGGCATCCAGCAATTCCAGATCGTCAGAGAACGAGACAATCGCGTAAATATTCTTCCAGTCGTCGCCCGTGCAGGCTATGTGATTCCCTTTTGAATCCTTCCAGGTTACATAAGCGTTAAACTCGTCAGTAATACTGTCACCCAGGGATTCGCTGATTTTACGGATCGGATCGCCGATATGGACATCATATTCAGGCAGTTCTGTTTCTTCCGATGTTGTGAGTGTGCAGGATGCGTAATGATAGGGTTTTATTGTGAAACAATTCATGCGCACAATTGTACCGTGCTCAAGTTCTACCCGGTAAACAGTCCCGTCTTTTGAGATGTAAGAAGGTCCATATATGTTAGTGTTTTGCCGATGATAATGATAGGGACCATAGCGCTCCACGAATTCCGCTTCCGTTTTTCCGAGCCATTCTTCCAGTTGCGTGATCGGCTCGATAGGCTCCAGGCCCTCTGCTTCCAGCAATTCCAGATCATCGGAGAACCGGACGACCGCATAGATCGTGTCCTCATCCTCGCCCGCGCAGGCGACGTGATACCCCGTAGAATCTTTCCAGATAACAGCATCGCAGTACTCGCGGTCAATCCTGCTGTTCAAAGCTTCTTTGACCGCGCGAAGCGAGTCGCCGATTTGAACGTCATATGCAAGCGGCTCCGTTTCTTCCGGAATCGTGCCGCTTTGATTCGCTGTGCTTTCGATATCCGTATCTTTTACCGTTTCCGTTTCCTCATGTGTCGTGCTAATACGATCAGCAGTGATCTCTGCAACCGCCTGTGTATTTGAATTGCTGTCGCTATCTGAAGATCCACAGCCGTACAGAATTATCAAAGCCATAACCAAAGCGATAAACAATACAAGCTTTTTCATCATGTGCTCTCCTCCTAATTTGTCGGGGTCACAAGATAATACCCGCCCCAAACACACGGGGACGGTCCATTTGTGTTGACAAGATAACGGCAGCGAGGTCAACCGTTAATCAGAGGACAATCCAAACCTGATTGCACGAAAGGCCCATCCCCGTGTGTTACTTGATTGTGCGAATCGTATCTTTCAAGTCTTCGACTGTTTCAAAGCCGTCAAACGAAACCAAATAGCTTCCGTCAGTCCAAACTCCGGACCACCCGTCCTCTTTCTCTATGAGATAAAACGTCCTGCCATGGCTCGAAAAGGCTCGCGTCGTCGATGCCTGGATTTCCCTTTGCTCTTCGAGTAACAGGTCAGAATCTGAGCACTTCACAATTTTAACGCTAATCCTATGACCCTGTTGATTCTTTAACTTTACATATATACCTGTTCGTCCCGTCATTAACGTTTTGTTGAGATAGTCTACAGTGTATCCATCCGGGACGCACTGTGGCGCAAGCTCGGTGGGGAGTCCTAATTCCTGAAGCGCGTCGATCACCTGAGGGAGGAACTCTGAGGGATACATATAGGACAAGTCTTTTATAGAAAAAGATTGTATCTTTTTTATTACATCACGATCGGTTTCGTCAAAGCTTAACCAGTAAATTGTTCCTGTTTCCGCAACATAGCATGGGATGTAAAAACCGCTGCCGAATTGATAGTGGCAAGGACCGTATTGCGTGATAAATTCGGCTTCTTTTTTCCCAATCCATTTTTCCCGCTCAGCCTCTTCAATCGGTTTGATAAGCTCTATTCCGACTGCCTCCATCAATTCCATGTCTTCAGAGAATATTACAACCGCACGAATACTGTTCCGGTCATCACCCGTGAGTGCAATATGATACCCTCTTGCATCCTTCCAAAAAACACAAACGTATTGCTGCTCAAGAAGAATTCTTTCTCTCACATGACTACTGACAGTATACCACGGCTCTCCAATAACAGCATCATACTCAAATAAACCCCCATCTGATTGCGTCGTGTTTGTTTGATCCGACTCATCCACGCTATCCGTGGAAGGAATAGACATGCTTACAGTATCCTGCGACGTGATGATTTCCTCCGATGAAAGCTCAGTTTCTGCGGAGGGCAAAGACGCACCTGTATTATCTTGAATTGTGTTTGTTTGGCCGGCTGTATTCTCGGGCTTTGCGGAATTTACGTCCATACAGCCGAACAGAACAATCAAAAAACAAAGAGCAATCACAAATTCTGTATACTTTATCATGACAGCCTCCTAATTTGTTGGGGTTACAAGAAAATAACCAAAGAAATGATCGTACACTCCGCGTTTACATTCTTGGGGATCATGAATATAATTATATGAAGCATCAAGTAGACTAACTGAAGCATCACCAACTTTATGGAACCAGAGTCCGCTTTCCGTTCGTCTCCACCAATGATAATCACAGAATCCTTTCTCGTTATAACCAAAACCCAAAGCTACAACCCATTGCCCATTATTTGTGGGCCAATTTGCTGAACTGACTTCCTCAATTGTAAAGCCTAGGATTTTTCCGTCCGCCTTTGCAGCGCCGATAATATTTTCACGTACTCCTTGCGTGTTCGCGTAATGATCCTTTTCGAGAGTCGCCCAAAACCCTTCCAGATCTGGCGTGCAGTATTTACCAGAAAAGTCTCCCGGTTGTGGCATCGTTTGAAATGGTTCACCAGTTCTTGGATCAACCGTAATATTAAATGCGTACGCATAGCAATTCGCTTTCTTCTTGTAGTTCTTGCTTTCGCGTACGGCTTCACATATAGCTAATGGTGGGGTATTATCACACACCATAATCGGCTGATGACCACCGTACTCGCCGCTTGGGTCAGCACTTGCAACCGGATTATTATTGCAGTACGCAAACATATTATACCCGAGGAAGCCCTGGCCGGTGCTGCCGTAGGAGTCCGCGTTCAGGAAGCGCTTGACGATAGGATCATAGTATCTGGACTGCAGGTAATAGAAGCCCGTTTCGGAATCGTAGTAGTAGGGGAGGGTTCTCTGTGTTGTCCCTGTGTTCCAGCAGTTATATCCAGTATTATGGGGCGTTCATATCTTATAGATACCCCTCTATATATTAAAACAAGTGTGAGGTGTTTTGCAACACTTTTTACCGAAAAAACTGATACAAATTGGGCGTCTTTTTGCCGGGTTTATGTTATAAACAAAGGGGCCGGTTCTTTGTGTTCCCGGGCTTGTTTCAGAGCAAGGCCCGGCATTGGGGACAGCCATCTGCGGCTGGCCACGGTTTTCTTGCGGACAAAAAAACACGGGGGGCGGTTCCTTGCGCGCAGGAAACGCCCTTCCATTTTTGTTACATGCTTCCGCCGGCGAAGAGCTCGTCGAGGCTGGCGAATCGGTAGCCCATCTCCTCCCAGCGGGTCAGCAGCTCATCCAGGATCTCCGCGTTGGTAGCCGAGGTGGAATGGAGCAGCACCACCGCCCCGTTGTGGACCCGGGGCAGAAGCTTGTCGAAGGCCTCCTCCCGGCTGGGCTGCCGGTCCTGCTTCCAGTCCACGTAGGCCAGGGACCAGAATACGGTTTTCCAGCCCAGCTCCTGCGCCATTTTCAGATTGTGTTCCGCGTAAACGCCCCGGGGCGGGCGATAATATCGGGGCATGGGGGCGCCGACCACACGCTCGTAGGCTGCGGCGACGTCGGAGAGCTCCTTTTCAAAGGTCGCCCGGTCCGCGATTTTGTCCATATCCCAGTGATGCCAGGTATGGTTGCCCACGATGTGCCCCTCGGCGGCCATCCGCTTTACCAGCTCCGGGTTGTTCTCAATGTAGGAGCCCACAACAAAGAAGGTCGCCGGGGCCCGGTGCTTGGCCAAGGTGTCCAGGATGGCCGCCGTGTGGCCGTTTTCGTAGCCCGCGTCGAAGCTCAGATAGAGCACCGGCTGGCTCTCGTCCCCCACGAAGGCCGCGTCATAGGCTGCCAGCTCCTCCCGGGAGGCGTTGCCCACGGGACATTCTCCGGGCCTGGGGAAGCTCAAGCCCCAGGACGCCACCTCCACACTTTGATCCATCCGGGCCAGCCAGCAGCCCGCGGCCACCACCGCCAGCAAAAAGAGCCCCACCGCCGCCAGCCGGATCCGATATGCTTTTTCCATTGCGTCGCCTCCTGTTCCTGCTGGGAGCTTATGCGGTCCCGGCGGAAAAAAGACGGGGGGATTTTGATTTTTCAATCAATATTTTTCCCGGTTCCGGGATCTTACAGACAGAAGGACCGGAAGGGAGCGAGCCGTATGAGAGAACAAACGGAAAAGAAGACGCCGAAGGCGGCCGTTCCGCCGGAGCTGGCGGCGTTTGAAGGGCAGATAAGCACAACGGAACCGTAGTGATCGATAACGGGGATTTATGGCGGCTGAAAATAAAGAGTGGTTTCAATAAGCCTTCCGCAAAGCATCGTTAATTTCTGTATCTCATTATCAAATCAAGCGCTCCCGGAGCCGTTTTTCGGCGGTTCCGGGGGCTTTTTGCACAGTTTTTCTGTCAACATGGAATGTTGCACGAAAAAAGCGGTGGAAAACCATGTGGAATTTGTGGAAAAAAGGCAGGCGGCCCGCGGCGTCTGCCTCGGGCTGGCTGGCCGCCCCTATGGGCAGGGCCCTTGAAGCTTCGTGCCTTCCCCTACCCTGATCCCTCGTTGAAACAGGCGGCGAACTCATGGCGCACACTGTGCGCCGCTACAGGCGGGGGGACGGCGGGGCTGCTGCAATTTTTCTCCGGCTTTGTGCGTCGCGGCACTTGCAGTTTGGGGAAAGCTGTGATATGCTTAATTAGATAAGAACGGGGCGGCCGGATGGATGGGATCCGCGCCGGGGCCCGAAGGAGGAAGGTCAATGTTCAAAAAACTGCTCGCCTGCGTGCGAGACGTGAAAAAACACGCGATCCTGACGCCCTTGCTGATGATCGGCGAGGTGGGTCTGGAGTGCACCCTGCCCATGATCACCGCCAAGCTGATCAACGCCATCGAGGCCGGAGCCGATATGTCCCTGATCCTGCGCTACGGCGGGATCCTGATCCTGATGGCCATGGGCTCCATGTGCTGCGGCATCCTGGCGGGCTGGTTCGCCGCCTCGGCGGGCGCGGGCTTTGCCCGGAACCTGCGCCACGACCTCTTTGCCAAGGTCCAGAGCTTCTCCTTTGCCAACATCGACAAATTCTCCACCGCCTCCCTGGTGACCCGGCTCACCACCGACGTCACCAACGTGCAGATGGCCTTTATGATGATCATCCGCGTGGCGGTGCGTTCGCCCCTGATGCTGGTCTTCGCGGTGCTCATGTCCATCAACATGGGCGGCCCCGTGGCCCTGGTCTTCCTGCTGGTGATCCCCATCCTGGGCGTTGGTCTGCTGGTGATCGCCAAAAAGGCCATGCCCATGTTCAAGAAGGTCTTCAAGAAGTACGACAAGCTGAACAACTCCGTCCAGGAGAACGTCAAGGGCATGCGGGTGGTCAAGAGCTTCGTCCGGGAGGGCTACGAGCAGCAGAAGTTCGGCGCGGCCTCCGAGGACGTGCGGAACGACTTCACCCGAGTCGAAAAGCTGCTGGCCCTCAACAATCCCCTGATGCTGCTGGCCATGTATGTCTGCATGCTGCTGATCCCCCTGCTGTCGGCCAAGACCATTGTGGCCTCCGGCGGCAGCCAGATGCAGGTGGGCGACCTGGCCTCCCTGATCACCTACGCCATGCAGATCCTCATGAGCCTGATGATGCTCTCCATGATCTTCGTCATGCTGACCATCTCCGGCGAAGCGGCCCGCCGCGTGACGGAGGTGCTGGACACCGAGCCCACCCTTACGAACCCCGAGCACCCCGTCACCGAGGTGAAGGACGGCTCCGTGGATTTTGAAAATGTCAGCTTCAAGTACAATCCCGAAGCCCGGGCCTGCGCCCTGGCGGACGTGAATCTGCACATCAAGTCCGGTCAGACCGTGGGCATCCTGGGCGGTACCGGCTCCGCAAAGACCACCCTGATCCAGCTGATTTCCCGGCTCTACGATGTGAGCGAGGGCAGCGTCAAGGTCGGCGGCGTGGACGTGCGGGAGTACGACATGGAGGCCCTGCGCAACCAGGTGGCCGTGGTCCTGCAGAAGAATGTGCTCTTCTCCGGCACCATCAAGGAGAATCTGCGCTGGGGCGACCCCAACGCCTCCGACGAGGAGATGATCCGCGCCTGCAAGCAGGCCCAGGCCCACGACTTTATCATGGCCCACCCGGAGGGCTACGACCGCTTCATCGAGCAGGGCGGCGCCAACGTCTCCGGCGGCCAGAAGCAGCGGCTCTGCATTGCCCGGGCCCTGCTGAAAAAGCCGAAGATCCTGATCCTGGACGACTCCACCTCCGCGGTGGACACCCAGACCGACGCCCTGATCCGCAGGGCCTTCCGGGAGGAGCTGCCCGACATCACCAAGCTGATCATCGCCCAGCGAGTGGCCTCCGTCCAGGACGCGGACCTGATCCTGGTGATGGACAACGGCCGCATCGCCGCCCAGGGCACCCACGAGGAGCTGCTCCAGACCAGCGAGATCTACCGCGAGGTCTACACCTCTCAGACGAAGGGAGGCGAGGACGTTGCCTAAGCCCCAGACGAACAAAAACAACATGCCCAAGGCCCGGAAGGGCACCCTGCCCCGGGTTGTCAGGCTGCTGATGGAGGACTACAAGTGGCCCTTCCTGCTGGCCATGCTCCTGATGGCGATCTACTCCATCGGCAACATCTCCCCCTCCGTGTTTATCAAGAAGATCTCCGAGATCATCCTGAGCTTCACCGCCGCCCGGGACTGGGACGCGGCCAAGGCTGAGATCCTGACGGTCCTGGCCTTCATGGTGGTCCTGCTGGCGGCCACCATCGTCTGCAACTACTTCTACCAGCGGCTCATGGCGATCATCACCCAGGGCTTTCTGGACAAGATGCGCAAGCGCATGTTCAACAAGATGCAGCAGCTGCCCATCAAGTACTTCGACGCCCACGGCCACGGCGACATCATGTCCCACTACACCAACGACATCGACACCCTGCGCCAGCTGGTGAGCCAGAGCATTCCCCGGATTCTGCAGTCCGGCGTCATGCTGATCGGTATGCTGGGCATCATGCTCTGGTATTCCATGAACCTGATGCTGGTGGTGCTGGTGGGAGTCTTCGGCATGAGCTTTGCCGTCAAGCACATCGGCGGCCGCTCTGCCTCCAACTTTGTCCTGCAGCAGAAGGCCATCGGCAAGCTGGAGGGCTTCGTGGAGGAGATCATGAACGGCCAGAAGGTGGTCAAGGTCTTCTGCCATGAGGAGGCCAGTCAGGCCGATTTTGACGCCGTCAACGGAGAGCTCTGCGAGGCTGCCACCAAGGCCACCCGCTTTTCCAACATCCTGGGCCCCGTCATGGGCAACATCGGCAATATGCTCTATGTGCTGATCGCCATTGTGGGCTCCGCCTTCATCACCCTCAAGACCCCCAACGCCTCCCTGAGCGGCCTCTTCAACGGGAGCTTCGGGACGGTGCTGGAGCTCTCTGTGGTGATCTCCTTCCTGAACATCGCCAAGCAGTTCACCGGCCAGGTCAACGGCATCGCCCAGCAGTTCAACTCCATTGTCATGGCCCTGGCCGGCGCGGACCGGATCTTCCAGCTGATGGACGAGCCCGCCGAGGAGGACCACGGCTACGTCACCCTGGTGAACGCTGAGGAGCTGCCCGACGGGACCCTCCGGGAGGCCGACCACCGCACCGGCGTCTGGGCCTGGCGCCATCCCCACAAGGCCGAGGGCACCGTGACCTACGAGCGGCTGCGGGGCGACGTGCGGATGTTCGACGTGGACTTCTCCTATGTGGAGGGCAAGAAGGTCCTGGAGGACATCACCCTTTGGGCGGAGCCCGGCCAGAAGATCGCCTTCGTGGGCGCCACCGGCGCCGGCAAGACCACCATCACGAACCTCATCAACCGCTTCTACGACATCGAGGACGGCAAGATCCGCTACGACGGCATCAACATCACCAAGATCAAAAAGCCGGATCTCCGCCGCTCCCTGGGCGTGGTGCTCCAGGACGTGAACCTCTTCACCGGCACCGTCATGGACAACATCCGCTATGGCAAGCTGGACGCCACCGACGAGGAGTGTATCCGGGCCGCCAAGCTGGCCAACGCCCACGACTTTATCACCCGCCTGCCCCAGGGCTACGATACCATGCTCACCGGCAACGGCGCCAACCTCTCCCAGGGCCAGCGCCAGCTCCTGTCCATCGCCCGGGCGGCGGTGGCGGATCCCCCGGTGATGATCCTGGACGAGGCCACCTCCTCCATCGACACCCGCACCGAGGCCCTGGTCCAGCAGGGCATGGACGCCCTGATGCACGGCCGCACGGTCTTTGTCATCGCCCACCGGCTGAGTACGGTCCGCAACGCCGAGGCCATCATGGTCCTGGACCATGGCCGCATCATCGAGCGCGGCTCCCACAAGGACCTGATCGCCCAGAAGGGCGTCTACTACAGGCTCTACACGGGCGCCTTCGAACTGGAATGAGCCTCCAAAAACAAATAATCAAAAATTCAGCCCCACTTATGGGACTGAATTTTTGATATCATGGTCCTGAACGCCTGAAAAAGCGGAAAGGAGCGAACGCTATGGATCTCACAACGAAACTGAACGCGGAGCAGATGGAGGCGGTCACCGCCACGGAGGGCTTCGTCCGGGTCATCGCGGGGGCCGGCTCCGGCAAGACGAGAGCCCTGACCCACCGCTTCGCCTGGCTGGTGAACGAGCTGGGCATCCTGCCGGGTAATATCCTCTGCGTCACCTTCACCAACAAGGCCGCCAACGAGATGCGCCAGCGCATCCACCTGCTCACCGGGGACAACGATACCGGTTACATCAACACCTTCCACGGCTTCTGCGTCTCGGTGCTCCAGGAGGACAGCTTTGCCGTGGGCTATCCCAAGGCCTTCCTGGTGCTGGACAACTCCGACATCGACGCCATGCTGCGGATCATCTACGAGGAGCGGGGCCTGACCCTGCGGGACATGACCTTCGCCAACGCCCGGGACATGATCGAGATGCAGAAGCTTCGATTCCACCCGGAGTATTACGAGGATCTGATCGACCTGCCCCTGGAGGACCTGCGGGCCAAGTACGACGGAGCCCGGAGCCGGGACAACATCATCTTCTACGGCTACCTCTACCAGCAGAAGAAGTGCTTCGGCCTGGACTACAACGATCTGATCAAATTCTCCATCTACATTTTCCGGAAGCACGCCGACATCCGCCTCAAGTGGCAGCGGCGGCTGGAGTACATCATGATCGACGAGTTTCAGGACATCGACGAGCCCCAGTACGAGCTGATGGAGCTGCTCTGCGACTACCACAAGAACCTCTTTGTGGTGGGGGACCCGGATCAGACCATCTATACCTGGCGGGGGGCTGATATCCGCTATCTGTTGGACTTTGACCAAAAGCACCCCGGCACCCGCACCATCTTTATGAACCGCAACTATCGCTCCACGCCCCAGATCCTGGAGGCGGTCAACGACCTGATCGACAAGAACCGGAACCGGCTGAAGAAGGATCTGATCCCCACTCTGCCGACGGGGCCGAGGGTGCTCTGCCACCATGCCGAAACTCCCGACGAGGAGGCCAAATGGATCGTCTCCCGGATCCGGGCCCTCCATGCCGCCGGCACCGCGTACCGGGACATAACCCTGCTCTACCGGGCCCACTACCTGACCCGCTCTGTGGAGGACGTGCTGAACAAGGAAAAGCTGCCCTATACGATCTACAGCGGCGTGCCCTTCTACGGCCGGGCGGAGATCAAGGACGCCCTGAGCTACCTGCGGCTCATCGCCTACCGGGACGACCTCTCCTTTCTGCGGGTGGCCAATGTGCCCAAGCGGAACCTGGGCAAGCGGCGGATGGAGTTCTTGCAGGCCTGGGCGGAGGAAAACCACTGCTCTCTCTTCCTGGCTCTGCAGAAGAATCTGGACACGGAGCTCTTCCGGGGCACCAAGGCCGCGGCCTTCGTCCGGCTGGTGGAGGAGTTCTCCGCCTCCTGGGAGGGGCGGCCCGTATCCGAGCTGCTGACCGCCCTGCTCCATGAGAGCCGCTACGAGGAGCTGCTGCGAACCGAGGGCAGCCAGGAGCGTCTGGACAATTTGGCAGAGCTGAAGCAGTCCATCTACGAGTACGAGACAAGCTGCGGCGAGGAGGCGGATCTGCCCCACTACCTGGCTCACGTGGCCCTCTATACCAACACCGATCTGGACGAGCAGGGCGACAAGCTGAAGCTCATGACCGTCCACGCGGCCAAGGGCCTGGAGTTTCCCCACGTCTTTCTGCTGGGCCTCAACGAGGGCGTCTTTCCCTCCCGCAAAACCGGGACCCTGGAGGCCATGGAGGAGGAGCGGCGGCTCTGCTTCGTGGCCATGACCCGGGCGGAGCGGAGCCTCTGCCTCTCGGAGGCGGCGGGGCGCAATTTCGACGGCTCTCCCCGTTACCCCTCCCGCTTCCTGCTGGACATCGACGAGGCCCATCTGGAGCTGACCCGGCCCCGGCAGGAGGGACTGATCGCCGAGGCCCGGGCCTTCATCGCCGCCGCCGAGCGGGCTCTGCCCGAGAACCGGGCCGCGGCGGCCTTCCCCGTGGGCACCCGGGTGCGCCACGCCGTCTTCGGCCCCGGAACCGTGGAGGGCATCGATGAAGGCCGGGCCGCCCACCTGGTCCGCTTTGACAGCATGCCCACCGCCCGGGCAATCAGCTTCCGGGCCAAGCTGGAACGCCTGTAAAAGGAGCGGGAACAGAGATCGAAAAGCAGAGCATCCGTTTCTTTCGTTGCGCAGGTTGAGAACGAAAGAAAAACAACGCCAAACAGAAATTTTTCTCGAATTTTGATATTGCGGTAGAAAAAACTTCTGCGTTCTGTTATAATAAAGAAGGATATTGCTTGGATAAGCGAATCGCCCGAAAAAATCTGATTTTCACAAAAAGGAGCAAAAGATGAACAGACGAATCTCCAAGCTTCCAGCCCTGCTGCTGGCCTTGACCCTGATCCTGAGCCTGCTGCCAACGGCTCTGGCGGCTCCCGCCCGGAGCGAAAGCGACCCGGCGGAGAGCAACGCCCTCCGCGCCACCGGCCTGCTGCCCATCCTGCCCCATGGCGGCAAGCTGCCCGGAGAGACGGACAGGAAAGACGACGACACTGTCCGGGGCGCCCTGCCCGCCGCCTATGACAGCCGGGACTACGGCTACATCACGCCCGTCCGGGACCAGGGCAGCTACAACACCTGCTGGACCTTCTCCACCGCCGCTGCCTGCGAGGCCTATATGATCAAGCACGGCGTGGAGGTAGGAGATACCGGTGTCGCCGCGGATCAGAGCCTGAATCTCTCTGAGTACCATCTGGCCTGGTACACCTACACCGCGGCTTACGACGCCGAGGAGATGCTCACCGGCGACAACACGGCCTTTCTCAGCTCCGCCAACACCAACTTCCTGGACCACGGCGGCACCGGCGAGCTGGTCAGCTATCCCCTCATGCGCTGGACCGGCCTGGCCGCCGAGACGGAGCCCGCCCTGATGTACAGCTCCGCCAGCTATAACGGCCTGGGCGCCGACTACGCGTACCAGTACAACGTGGCCCACGTCCAGTCCGCCAAGCACTTCTTCGGCGAGAACATCGACGAGGTCAAGCGCCACATCATGGAGTACGGCGCCGGGGCCATGGGCGTCCGGGTCTCCAACCAGAGCGGCACCGCCTACCACGGCGGCGTCAACACCTCCAACGGCACCATCTGCTGGAAGCAGAACGCCGTGGCCTATCAGGACGCCAACTTCTACTATGCCGACCATGACGTGACCGTGGTGGGCTGGGACGACAACTATCCCAAGGAGAACTTCAACAACGGCTATCGGCCGAGCCAGAACGGCGCCTGGATCATCAAGAACTCCTGGGGCACCGGAATCGGCGTTGACGGCTATTTCTACGTCTCCTATGAGGATTCCGCCACCCGCGCCAGCTACGTCTCCTTCTTCACCGTGGAGGGGGTTGACAACTACGACCACAACTACCAGTATGACGGCTCCGCCAACTATTCCTGCTGGGAGGAGCTCAGCACCGGGGACGCCATCGCCCAGGAGTTCGTCGCGGGCGGCAGCGAGACCCTGAACGCCGTAGCCATCGGCATGTGCGGCGACGACACAGATTACACGCTGAAGATCTACACCGACTGCACCCCGGGCGACCCCACCGCAGGCGTTCTGGCCCACAGCCAGACCGGCAACATCGACTACTGGGGCTACCAGACCGTCCCCCTGGACAGCCCCGTCACGCTGAGCCAGGGCCAGCGATTCTCCGTGGTCTTCGAGTTCGAAGGCAGCGACATCCTGCCCCTCTACGATGCCAGCTATTCGGAAAACCAGTATTACAACATGCAGGTCACCCACCAGCCCCATCCCAACACCGCCTATCTCAAGCGCGCCGCGGATTCCGCCTGGACCGACATGTCCGGCGACCGCAACTACCGGGTCAAGGCCTACACCCGGGACATTCCCGAGGAACCCGTCCCCATGAGCCTGTCCTGCTATGCCCTGGGCAGCCTGTATCAGACCATCTCCGGCACCGCCGGCGACAAGATCCATCTGCCCTCCACGGCCCCCGCCGCCGAGGGTTGGAGCTTCCTGGGCTGGGTCGCCGCGCCATTGGAGGAGACTGTCGAGAAGCCAGTATTTTACAAGCCCGGCGCCTCCTACAAGCTGACGGCCTCCGTCTCCGCTGTCTACGCGCTGTATCTGCGCGCAGAGCCCATCGACGCCCCCGTTACCTATGAGCTGGTCACCGCCGTACCCAGCACCTGGGAGGGGAAATACGTATTCACCTGCATGAACACCACCGGCAGCGCCGAGTACGTCATGTACGGCGTGGCGGGAGACGCCAACATTGAGAACACCAGCTCCGCCGCAGCCTTCGCCTCCTCCGGCATCACCCGGAACGGAACGACCCTGAGCGATGTGCCGGAGCGCTATGTTTTCGAGATCGCGGCCTCCGGCGGCGGCATGTCCGTCCGCAGTGTGGACAAAAACAGCTGGCTCGCCAGCGTACAGACCGGAAGCACCTCCACCTCCTATTATCTGTACGCGCTGAACGAGTACGACGCGGGGAAGTGCTCCTGGACCTTTGAAAAGGACGACGACGCCTGGTATCTGAAGAACAACAACAGCGGCCTGGTCCCCTATGTCGGCGTCAGCGGCTCCACCTTCGCCATGACCCGCTACGGCGGCGAATTCAAATACTACAAGCAGAATCCCACCGAGACCTTCTATTATTCCACCGTCGGCGGAGCGCCGGAGCCCACCGAGCCCATCGAGATCGACACGATCCAGATCTACGCCTCCCTTTCCATCGGGATTGAGCTCGATGCATCCTTCAGCGTGCGCAGCACGGATCTGAGCAATTACAATTCCTGGTACATCGAGGTCAGCAAGCTGGACGCGGACGGAAAGGTGACTGCGTCCAAGCGCTTCGGCGAAGGCCAGGAGGGGGCCGTCACCGGCGACGACGTCTACCAGGCCAGATACACAGATATCACCGCCAAGGAGCTGGGCGTTGCCTTCACCGCTTCCGTCCACGCCTTTGACGCCGACGGCCGGGAGTATGTCAGCAAAAATATCGTCAACAGCGAGCCGATCTTCACCTTCCGGGATTACATTCTCGGCGAGCTGACGAAGGAGGGCAACTCCGATTCGATACGGACCCTGGCCGCGGACCTGCTGAACTACGGCGCGGCGGCGCAGGTGTATTTCGAATACGACGTTGAGCACCTGGTGAACGAGAATCTGAGCATCGAGGCCCAGGCCGCGCTGAAGCATTATGCAACCGCGGGCGAGGCCTCCGCGACTCTGGTGAACGGAACGAACGGTCCCAACGTCTACGGCAGCTTGTCGATCAAGAATCGGATCGTGCTGACCCTGACGATCCGGGGCATTGGCTCACCGGAGACGGTGCAGATCAAGATCAAGGAGCATGATGGCGAAAAGGTGAAGGAGATTATCGACACCGAGAAGAAAGACTCCGTCTGGCAGGTACAGTATTCCGGTCTGGATGCAGAGGACATGCGGACCCTGTACGACTATGTTCCGGTGGCGGACGGCGCAGAGGTCGGCACGCCGCTGAGCTGGTCCGTGGAGGGCTACGCCCGGGAGGCCCGGCTGAACGAGGATGCCACGTCTGCGGAGCTGGATCTGTTCAACGCCCTGCTCCACTATGTGGACGCGGTGGACGCGGTGGATTTCGGCAGCTGAATACAGGCCCAAATGCGCGCAGAAAAACAAAAAGCCCGACAGTTCTACATTCATAAGGAAGTTTTGCCGCATTTCGATGGGGTGGGTAACTGCGCGTACGATTAGAAAAAGAAACAAGCTGAGAAAAGGGTCAAATAGACCTTACGCTCAGCTTGTTTTTTCTTTTGTCGTCACGACCTTCAAGGTTGCCGTTGCACGGCATCCTTTGGCTTTGCCGTGAAATGAATTGCGCCGCACTGTGGAGATGTGCCGCAGGCACAATTCATGGCCGACGGTCCATTCACCCGCTGCCAGGCGCGATTCATTTCAGTGCGGCGCAGGATCTCCGGGGAATCTTCCCGGCCGTATGGCTTTTCTAATGTTCCGTTAAGGTTGGGGCGTGTATAATAAAAGACCAGAATATCAATGGAAGGAGAAGCTCTATGAAAATTCGAAAACTCCTCGCCTGGGCCCTTTGTCTCTGCCTGATCCTGGGTGTGTTCCCGGCGGTCTCGGCGGAAACGAATCCGAGCTGCACGGCGGTGCTTACCGGCAATACCGGCGCGGTCGTCACCTGCAGCGCTGCGCCCCTCTCCGCGGAGGTGGACGACAACGACCTTGCCATCGTCGAGATCCGCGGAAATGAGGTCCGCGTCATTGCCAAAGAAGGCGCCGTCGGCGTCGCACGGCTGACGGTCCAGACCTCTGCCGGTTACGAAATTTTTGACATTCCCATCGGCTATACCACCTTCGTCTACGACGGCGGTAAGTTGACCGTCGTCCCCGGCAGCGACAGCGGCTACACCGTCACCGGCATCAACGCCGCCGGCGAGGAATATATCGCCGGCAGCACCGACTATCCCCTGCCCGTGACCACCGACGTCAACGGCTGGACCGTCTATGAGAACACCGACGTCTATAAGCTGCACGTCGCCATCGCCAAGACCGGCGGCACCTTCGTCTTTACGGGTACCGCCTCCGACGCCTCCGTCAGCGTCAAGAAGGCCGCCACGGCTCCCGCCGTCATCCTCCTGGCGGGGCTGGATATGAGCTCCTCCTTCACCGCGCCCATCACCGTGAAGAAGGAATCCACCTCCACCGTCACCATCACCGCCCTCGGCGGCTTCACCAACACCCTCACCGACGCCGCCTTCAACAACGCCGACAGCTACGGGGATCCCGCCACCGACGGCGGCGACGGCACCAACGCCGAGTATGCCGAGTCCGCGGTCATCAAGGGCAAGTCCTATTCCCGGGTTACCCTCAACGGCGCGGGCACGCTGAACCTGGTCTGCAGCACCAAGAACGCCCTCAAGGTGGGCGAGTACGGCAGCCTGACCATTGACGGGCTGACCCTGAACGTTACCTCCGCCAAGAACGGCATCTCCGCCGACAACCTGATGACCATCAACGGCGGCAATATCACCGTCACCGCCACGTCCGGCGACGCCATCCGCTCCGATCCCGACGCCGTGGACGCCACTGCGGGCTGCGCGGGCAACATCGTCATCAACGGCGGCAGCTTCACCCTCCAGTCCGGCAGCGACGGCATCCAGGCCGCCCAGGACCTGACGATCAACGGCGGCGACTTCAACATCCGCGCCGGCAGCGGCTATAACGACAGCTCCTTCAACAAGGACACCATGAGCTGCAAGGGCCTGAAGGCCTCCTTCAGCTCCGACGACTCCGATACCGACGACACCGACGCCACCAACGTGCTCACCGTCAACGGCGGCACCTTCACCATCAATACCCCCGACGACGCCATTCACACCGACGGCAGCGTGGTCATCAACGGCGGCGAGTTCGCCATCCAGACCGGCGACGACGGCGTCCACGGCGACGTGCAGGCCGATTTCGGCGTCCAGGGCGCGGCGGACTGCAAGATCCATCTGACCGTCTCCACCTCCTACGAGGGTCTGGAGGCCAAGAACGTCTACATCAAGTCCGGCTGCTACAGCATCGCGGCCTCCGACGACGGCATCAACGCCGCGGGCGGCAGCAGCAGCGGCTCCGATCCCTCGCCCTGGAATCCCGGCCCCGGCGGCGGCGGAAACACCGGCGACTACAGCCTGAACATCAGCGGCGGTCTGGTCAACGTCAACTGCAACGGCGACGGCCTGGACTCCAACGGCGCCCTGAACATCACCGGCGGCAGCTCCATCGTCTGGGCCCAAGCTCCCAACGGCGACAACTCGCCTCTGGACTCCGACGGCACCATGACCGTCAACGGCGGCATGGTCTTTGGCGGCGGCACCAATCCCATGAATGAGAACCCCAGCACCTCCACCAGCCAGCCCTACGTCAAGTACGGCGGCTCCTCCGGCGGCGGCTGGGGCGGCCCCGGCGGCGGCAGCAGCGGCTCCACCATCAGCTCCGGCAGAACGGTGGTCGTCAAAAACGCCTCCAGCCAGGTCGTCTTCAGCATCAAGGCTCCCAAGAACATCAACTACGCCATCTATTCCGATCCCACCATGACCAGCAGCACCAACTGGTCCATTACCTCGGATACTTCTACCCCGACGACGACAAACTTCTGGTCTGAGCATTCCTACGGCTCCTACGTTCAGACCCAGGCTCCCAGCTGCACGGTCCCCGGCGTGAAGACCGCGACCTGCTCCGCCTGCGGCGGCACCGTGACCGAGGAGATCGCCCCCACGGGCCACAGCTGGTCCTATGTGACGATCGCCCCCACCGTCACGGAGGAGGGCTATGATCTCTACACCTGCTCCGTCTGCGGCGGCCAGTATCGTACCAACTTTGTCGAGCCCACCGGCGGCGGGGATCCCTGCGTGGACGGCCACACCTGGGACGACGGTGTCGTCACCACCGAGCCCACCTGCACCGAGCCCGGCGTCACCACCTACACCTGTACCGTCTGCGGTGAGACCACCACGGCCTCCGCTCCCGCGGCCCTGGGCCATGAGTTCAACGATGAGACCGGCGTCTGCGGCCGCTGCGGCATGGAGGCCTGGAAGGCGAGCTTCGTCTGCAGCGAGGGCTGCTCCGTCACTGCCTATCGCACCCAGGATCTGAGCTCCGGCGGCGCCGCCAACGCGGCTTATGCCTTCGCGCGCTCCTCGGACAACGGCGCCATCGACGTCTCCGGCAGCGGCCAGGTGAACTTCGTCGTGGTCCCGGAGGAGGGCTATGCCATCGAGAGCGTCACCGTGACGCCCACAGCCAATTACAAGAACCTGAAACTCCCCTCCGAGATCGGCACGGAGAACGCCTACCGCATCACCAAAGTGGCCGGCGACGTGACCGTCACCGTGACGGCCTCCCAGAACGTCTGCCAGCATGAGTTTGACGACGACGGCGTCTGCATCCACTGCGGCCTGGAGGCGCCGAAGGCGAGCTTCGTCTGCAGCGAGGGCTGCTCCGTCACGGCCTATCCGACCCAGGATCTGACCACCGGCGGCACGGAGCACGCGGCCTTCGCCCTGGCCCGCTACAGCGATACCGGCGAGATCGCCATCGACGGCACCGGCCAGGTGAACTTCGTCGTGGTCCCCGAGGAGGGCTATGAGATCGTCAGCGTCACCGCCGAGCCCACGGCCAACTACAAGAACCTTAAGCTCCCCTCCGAGATCGGCACGGAGAACGCCTACCGCATCACCAAGATGTCCGGCCACGTCACCGTGACCGTAACCGCCCGGTCCACAACGCCTCAGATCGAGGATGGCTATTATCTGATCGGGCCCGATGGCTGGACTGTGGATACCATTGATCCCGCCAAGTGCTTTGCGGTCAACCCCGCCAACGCCAACGAGTACATGCTGAGCACCACCCTGACCGCGGGCGATCCCATCAAGGTCGTACACGTGGCGAACGGCGCCATCGACGCCTGGTATCCCGACGGAGAGGGTACGGAGTACATCGTGGACGCAGACCACGCGGGCGAGAAGACGATCTACTTCAAGACCGGCTACGACCAGGCCTGGGCCGAATTCGGCGGCTACATCTGGATCGACGCCAATCCTGTCAACCCCGATCCTGTCCTGGACACAAATCTGACGTTCTACATGTCCCTGATTACGAAGATTGAGCTGTACGCCAAGTTCACTGTGCGCATGAGAACCGTGCAGGATTATGAGAGCTGGTATCTTGAGGTGAGCAAGCTGGACGGGGACGGCAACGTCATCGAAACAAAGCGCCTTGGCGAGGGACAGGAAGGCGAAGTGACCCCCGTCAACAACATCGCCTACCTGGCGGAATACCGGGACGTCACAGCAAAGGAGCTGGGCGTCGACGTGAGTGTGGTGCTCCATGCCATAGATGCCAACGGTGTCGAGCATTACGGACCAGCAGTGGTGTTCAACTACCGGGATTATATCGTGGGCGAGCTGCTGAAGGAGGACAATGATGATGCGGTGCGCAAGCTTTGCGCGGACATTCTGAACTACGGCGCGGCGGCCCAGGCGTATTTCGATTACGAAACTGAGCACCTGGTGAACGAGAATCTGAGCATCGAGGCCCAGGCCGCGATGGAGCAGTTTGCCAGCACGGGCGTGGCCCCCGCGAATCTGGTGAACGGAACGAATGGCCCGAACGTCTACAGCTCCGTGTCGGTCAAGAACCGGATCGTGCTGACCCTGACGATCCGGGGCATTGGCTCACCGGAGACGGTGCAGATCAAGATCAAGGAGCATGATGGCGGAAAGGTGAAGGAGATTATCGACACCGAGAAGAATGGCTCCGTCTGGCAGGTACAGTATTCCGGTCTGGATGCAGAGGACATGCGGATCCTGTACGACTTTGTACCGGTGGCGGACGGCGAAGAGACCGGCACGCCGCTGACCTGGTCCGTGGAGGGCTACGCCCGGGAGGCCCGGCTGAATCCGGATGCCACGGCTGCGGAGCTGAATCTGTTCAACGCCCTGCTCCA
>JAFYAB010000083.1 GCA_017540945.1 Oscillospiraceae bacterium
AAAGCTGGCAAATTGGAGTTGGAATAACTCCTTTTTGCTTCGATTTTACAGCTTTTCTTACGTTTTTTGCCCTGTTTTCCAGTCATGAATGCCTGAACCGCAGATTTCATCCTCTGAAACCTGCGGTTCTTTGACAGACTGACAAGACCCCTGCGTCTGCGGACGCAGGGGTCTTGCGGATTTTCGAGGGGAATTACGGCGTTCAGATGGAAGCTTCGCGTCAGTAGTCGCCGGTGGGCTCCACCCGGTCGGTAAGGATCTTGCCGTCCTGCCAGGAACCGCTGACGATCACCATGGTGCCGATGGCGGGAAGCTGCTCCCCAACCTCCAGCATCTGGGTCCAGGCGTTGTCGTAGTAGGGGTGCTGGATCGTGGTGGGGTTCAGAATCCGCCCGTAGAGCCGGAGGGTCTTGCCCGCGAAGGCGGCGGGCTTGTACTGCATGTTCAGCAGCTGGACCCGCTCCAGAGTGGCGTCCATGGTGGTCATGTCCACCTCGCAGGCGGCGGGCTGATAGGCGGTCAGCAGCTCTACGCTGGCGTCGGTAAACCAGATCTTGTCCAGCGCGGCGTCGTCCCGGAGCATGGTGCCGGTCATCCGGACCAGGCTGCCGTTGGCGGGCAGGCTGTCCGGGTCCTTTGGGAGGAATTCCCACTGCCAGTCACAGCATTTGGTGGCGTCCATGTATCCCCAGACATAATAGCGGGTCTTCTCGCTGAAGGCGTCGTAGAGGCGGGTGAAGGTGCCCTCTTTGGTAAAGGTCTTGCCCAGATAGTCGTCAGCCATGTTGTTGAAGAAGGTGTTCTGATACAGGACATATTCGGTCTGGTTCAGCAGGGTGGGCATGCTCTGCGCCTCCCGGGGCTTGAGGTCTTCGCTGTCCTGGGTGCCGCCGGACTCCGCGCTGCCCGGCGCACCGGCGGGATTCTTGCCGTCGGAGCCCTTGCAGGCGCTAAGGCTGATCAGGACCAGCAGGGACAGGAACAAAGGAATCAATTTCTTCATGGGTGATACCTCCGATTTCACTTGGTTTATCTGGAGCGGAGAAAGCCCGCCAGGGTAAACAGGCCGAAGACGGCAATGTTGGCCACCACGATGGTGGAGCCCACGGGAGTGCCCGCCACGGCGGCGGTCAGGATGCCGACGACCGCACAGAGCACGGAAATGCAGGTGGAACAGACGGACACCGCCCGGAAGCTCTTGAAGACCCGCATGGCCGAGAGGGCCGGGAAAACCACCAGAGCAGAGATCAGCAGAGAGCCCACCAGCTTCATGGCCAGAACCACCACCACCGCGATGATGACGGCGATGGCAAAATTGTACAGCCGGGTGCGGGAGCCGGTGGCGGCTGCGAAGCTCTCGTCAAAGGTGACGGCGAAGATCTTGTGGTAGAACAGCAGGAAAAAGATCACCACCACCACCGACAGGGCGATGGACAGCCAGACCTCGGCCTTTGTCAGGGTCAGGATGGAGGTGCCGCCGAAGAGGGTGGTGCAGACGTCGCCGGAGATATTCCCCTTGCCCCGGGGCGGGAAGAGATTCATCAGCAGATAGCCTATGGCCAAAGCGCCCACGGAGATCATGGCCACGGAGGCGTCGCCCTTGATCTTCGTGTTGGTTCCCGCCGCCAGCAGCAGCACGGCGCAGAGGATGGTGACGGGCATCACCAGCAGCATATCGTTGGTGAGCCCCAGCACGGCGGCCACCGTCATAGCGCCGAAGGCCACGTGGCTCAGGCCGTCGCCGATGAAGGAGAAGCGGCGCAGCACCAGGGTCACCCCCAGCAGGCCCGCGCAGAGGGCCACCAGCGCGCCCACCAGCAGGGCGTTCTGCATATAGCTTTTTTGCAGGTATTCCAACAGCATGCTCATTGGGCTTCGCCCCCCTTCGCCAGCCAGCGGGCGCCGGTCTCGGAGCTGAGATAGCCCTCCACGGCGCCGAAGTAGATCCGGGCGCCGATGTGGAGGATGTGGTCGGCGTAACGCAGGGCGGCCTCCAGGTCGTGGGAGATCATCACCACAGTGATGCCGTCCTTCCGGTTGAGCTCCGAGATGAGCTGATACATCTCCGCCGTGACCTTCGGGTCCAGGCCCGCCACGGGCTCGTCCAGCAGCAGGAGCTTTCGGGTGGCGCAGAGGGCCCGGGCCAGAAGGACCCGCTGCTGCTGGCCGCCGGAGAGCTCCCGGTAGCAGCGCCGGGCCAGATGCTCGATCTCCATGCGGCGGATATTCTTCCAGGCCAACTCCTTGTCAGCCCGGGTGTAGAAGGGCCGCATGCCCTGCCGTCCCTGACAGCCGGAAAGGACGATCTCATAGACGCTGGCGGGGAAATCCCGCTGAACCAGGGTCTGCTGGGGCAGGTAGCCGATCTCATTCTGATGAAGACCGTCCCCCGTGAGGACCTGCCCCTTGAGGGGGCGGATCAGGCCAAGGATCGTTTTCATCAGGGTGGATTTGCCGGAGCCGTTTTCTCCCACGATGCAGAGATAGTCGCCGATATTCACTTCAAAGTAAATGTGCTCCAGGATGGGCTTTCCCTCATATCCGAGGGAGAGATCCCGGCAGCTGAGAAGGGCCATCAGAAGGCCTCCTTTCCGCACGATTCGGATTTGTCGCTCCGTAGGGGCCGATGCCCACATCGGCCCTCACACCGGTACGGGATAGGGCCGATGTGGGCATCGGCCCCTACGAATGATCCCTACAAATCCCGATTTGCTCAGTTCAGCGCTTGCTTCAGGACCTCCAGGTTTTGCTCCATGACCCCCAGGTAGGTGACGCCTTCGTCAACCATCCGGGCGGTGACGGACTGGAGGGAATTGATGCTAAGAACCTGGGCGCTCTTCGCCCGGGAGTTTGCGATGATGGTCTCAGCCAGCCGGGTGTCCCCGCCCTCCAGCACCAGGATATGAGAGAGCTCCAGCTCGTCCAGCATGTTCACCAGGAAGTTCACCGTCTCAAAGCTGGCCTCGCTCTCGGCGGAGCAGCCGGAGAAGGCGGCGAAGCAAGTCAGATCGTAGTCCTTTGCCAGATAGAGGAAGGGGAAGCGGTCGGCAAAGAGCAGGATCCTGCGGGGGGCGGCGGCGATCGTCTCGGCGTAGGCGTGCTCCAGCTCGTTGAGCTTCTCGTCGTAGGCCTTAAAGTTGGGCCAGTAGGTTTTTCCCCCGTCGTCATCCAGCCCGATCATCGCCTCCCGGATGGAGGCGCAGAGGGTCCTGGCGTTCCGCAGGGAGAGCCAGATGTGCTCGTCGTAGGAGGGACCCTCCGCTTCCTCCTCCTCGTGCGCCTCCGCGCCCTCCGGAGCTTCCTCCTCCCGGACGGCGCTGCCCAGGGCGTCCAGCAGGCAGAGCACGGTCATATCCTTGTTGGTGGCCTGAGCCAGGGCGTCGGGCACCCACTTGTCGGATTCCCCGCCCACGTAGATAAACAGATCGCAGGTGGAGATTTTGTAGATGTCCTCCACCGTTGGCTGATAGCTGTGGAAATCAGCGCCCTTGTCCAGCAGCAGGGTCAGGGCGACCCGCTCGTTGTCCTCTCCGATGATCTGGCGGGCCCAGTCGTAGGCGGGGAAGACCGTGGCCACCACGGAGATGGGCTTGCCCTTCACATCGGGGCGGGTGGTGGAGCCGGTGGCCCCGGTGCTGTTGTTTCGGCCGCAGCCCAGCAACAGGGCTGAGAGCACGATAAGGACAATCAGAAGCTTGCAATATCGCATAAGAAATTCCTCTTTCTATTCAGAGTGCTGGCAGCCAGAGCACAGTCCGTAAAGAACGGTGTCCGTCCGGTCCACGGTGAAGCCGTCCAGCTTGGCGATGGCGTCCAGTAGGGCCTCGGTCTCGGCCTCGTCCATGTGGAAGGTTTTGCCGCACTTTTTGCAGCTCAGATGGAGGTGGTCCCGGCACTCCTCGGCCTTCAGATATTGATAGAAAACCTCCCGGCTGCCGCCCTTGGCGACCTTCCGCACGGCGCCGTCCTGCTCCAGGGCGGAGAGATTGCGGTAGACCGCGCTGACGCTGATCTCCGGCAGGTCCTGGGCGATCTGCCCGGCCGTCAGGGTTTCGTCGGCGTGCTGGTGGAGATAGTTGAGCAGCCGCTTCCGGGGCTGGGTCATATAGGCTTGCATAGGGAGCCTCCAATCTGCGAATGATTCGCAATTTTGCCGACCTTCAATATAGCACGCCGCAGGGCGTTTGTCAAGGAAATTTGCAAATCATTTGCAAATTTGAACTTGCGGAAACGACCCTTGCTTTTTTTCGCCCGATCCTGTATGATACAGAAAAGAGAAAACGGAGGAGAGAGCATGAAGCTGATCGCGCTGGACCTGGACGGAACCCTGCTGACGACGGAGAAGGAGCTGAGCCCGGAAAACGAGGCCGCGCTGCGGCGAGCCGCCGGGATGGGGATCGAGATCGTCCCGGCCACCGGGCGCTTTTACAGCGCCATTCCGGAGAACGTCCGGAGCCTGCCTTACCTTCACTACGCCATTACCATCAACGGGGCGAAGCTCTGCGACGTCCGGACCGGGCGGACGATCTTCCGGGCGGAGATTCCCTGGCGGCGGGCGGTGGAGATCATGAGCTTCCTGGACAGCCTGCCGGTGATCTACGACTGCTACATGGACGACTGGGGCTGGATGAGCCGGGCCCACTATGAGCGGGCAGCGGAGTTTGCACCCCACAGGCACAGCCTGGAAATGCTGCAAAAGCTCCGCACCCCGGTGCCGGAGCTCAAGGCCCATCTGGCCCAGGTGGGCCATGACGTCCAGAAAATCATGATGTTTTTCCGGGATGAGGCGCTGCGGCAGCGAATGATGGGGGAAATGGCCCGGCGATTCCCGGATCTGGCCGTTACCAGCTCCATTCCCCGGAATGTGGAGCTCAACAGTCTGGATGCCCGAAAGGGCGCAGCCCTGACGCGGCTGGCGGCGTATCTGGGGGCCGAACCGGCGGAGACCATGGCCTTTGGCGACGATCTGAACGACATTACGATGCTGAAGGCCGCCGGCATCGGCGTCGCCATGGGCAACGCCAGCCCCGAGGCCAAGGCCGCGGCGGACTATGTGACCGCCTCCTGCGATGAGAGCGGCGTGGCGCAGGCGCTGGAAAGACTGCTCTTTTCTTAAGCGCGCAAAGCACCGGATGAAACGGAGAATCCGTTTCATCCGGTGCTTCTTGTCTGTATGCGCCTGTCCCGGGCTTATACGAATATTTGATAAAAGAGTTTATAACCGTTTCATCAAATAATAGTATTATTCCGCGATCAGCAGCTCCGCGATCTGGACGGCGTTGGTGGCGGCGCCCTTGCGGATCTGGTCGCCGCAGCACCAGAGACAGAGGCCGTTTTCGTCGGTCAGATCCGGGCGGATACGGCCCACGAAGACCAGATCCTGGTCGGAGCTGTCCAGGGGCATGGGATACTGGGCCTCGGACAGGTCGTCCACCAGCTTGCAGCCGGGGGCGAACTGGAGGGCCCGCCGGGCCTCATAGACGGAAAGACGGCGCTGGAACTGAATGTTCAGGGAGATGGAATGGCTCCGCACCACGGGCACCCGGACGCAGGTGCAGCTGACCTTCATGTCGGGCAGATGCAGGATCTTGCGGCCCTCGTATTGGAGCTTCATCTCCTCGGAGGTGTAGCCGCTCTCCTGCTCGCCGCCGATCTGGGGGATCAGGTTGAAGGCGATCTGGTGGGGGAAGACCTTGTGTTGGGTGGGCTGACCCTTCATGACGGCGCTCACCTGCTCGCTGAGCTCCACGGGGCCCGCGGCTCCGGCGCCGGAGACCGCCTGATAGGTGGAGGCGACCATGGAGACAATGGGCGAGAGCTGCCGAAGGGCGTTGACCGCCGTGACGGCGATGATGGTGGAACAGTTGGGGTTGGAGATGACGCCCCGGTGCCGCTTTACGTCGTCGGCGTTGACCTCCGGCACCACCAGAGGCACGTCTTCCCGCAGCCGGAAGGCGGAGGAATTGTCGATAAACACAGCGCCGGCCTTGACGATGGCGGGGGCGAATTGCTTTGCCACATCGCTTTCCGCGGCGCCCAGGACGATGTCCAGACCCTCAAAGGCGTCCTCCGCGGCCAGCTCGATCTGGATGGGCTTGCTGTTCCATGCCACCACCTTGCCCGCACTGCGCTCGCTGGCGTAGAGATGGAGCTCGCTGATGGGGAATTCCCGCTCCAGCAGGATCTTCATCATCTCGCGGCCCACGGAACCGGTGGCGCCGAGAATGCCGACCTTGTACTGCTTCATAGGATAAACCTCCTTTTGATATGAGTTACGATTTCGCTTCGCGAAAGGTATGATTTTGCTTCGCAAAAGGTATGATTGTGCTTCGCACAAGCTGCTCACTGCCGCAGGCATCTTAACTTTGCCGTCAGGCAAATCATAACTTCGCCGCAAGGCGAATCATAATTTGCCCGCAGGGCAATCATAACTCATTTTACAAAGCTGTTATAGAGTACCCGCACGGCCCTTGCGTAGTCCGCGTTGTCCACGCCCAGGATGACGTTGACCTCGCGGGGGCCCTGGGAAATCAGGCGGATGTTGATGCCCTCGTCGCCCAAAGCGGAGAAGATGCGGCCGGAGATGCCGGGGCGGTTGGCCATCCGGCGGCCTACGGCGGCCACGATGGCCAGGCCCTTGGTGACGAGGATCTCGTCCGGAGCCAGCTTCTCCTGGAGCTGGGCTACGATGCTGTGGACCACCTTCTCCAGCTTGGCGCCGTTGACCACCAGGGAATAGGTATCCACGCCGTTGGGGGTGTACTCCACAGCCAGACCGTGGTTCTCAAAGATCTCATAGATCCTGCGGATGGCTCCGATGCCGGAGCTCAGGCCCCGCTTGGAAATGCTGACCACGGCGTAGTCCTTCCTGCCGGCGATGCCGGTGATGAAGCGGCGCTCGTCGCCGGCCTCCTCGCTCTCCTCGAATTTTTCCATGATGATGGTGCCGGGGTGCCCGGGATCGTTGGTGTTACGGATGTTCAGGGGGATGTGCTTCTCCGCCACGGGGAAGATGGTGTCCTCGTGGAGGACCTGGGCGCCCAGATAGCTGAGCTCCCGAAGCTCGGCGTAGGTGACGCAGGGGATGGACTCCGGATTTTCCACGATGCGGGGATCCGCCATCAGGATGCCGGACACGTCGGTCCAGTTCTCATAGACGTCGGCGTCCAGGGCCGCGGCGGCCAGAGCGCCGGTGATATCGGAGCCGCCCCGGGTGAAGGTGTGGATGCTGCCGTCCGCCGCCCTGCCGTAAAAGCCGGGGGTCACGATCTTCCGGCCCTTGGCCAGCTCCCGCAGGGCTGCGTAGGAGCGGTCCCGGTCCACGGTGCCGTCCATGCGGAAGAAGAGCCAGCTGGTGGCGTCCACAAAGTCGAAGCCCAGATAGTCCGCCGTCAGCACCGCGGAGAGGTACTCGCCCCGGGAGACCAGGGCGGCCTCGGAAAGGCCGGCGTCCATGGCGGCCCGGATTTTCTCCAGCTCGCCCTCCAGATCGGTTTTCAGCCCGAGATCGTCCCGGATCTCCAGATAGCGCTGGGAGATCATCCCGAACACGGAGTCGCAGGACACGCCGTAGCGCATGTGGGCATGGCAGAGATAGAGCAGATCGGTGATCTTGTGATCGTCGCCGCTGCGCTTGCCCGCGGCGGAGACCACCACCACGGAGCGGCTGTCGTCCGCCTCCACAATGGCCTTGACCTTGGCGTACTGGGCGGCGCTGGCCATGGAAGAGCCGCCGAATTTCAGAACCTTCAACATAGGCATACTCCTTTCTGCCTTATTGTATGCGGATCCGCCGGGATCCGACACGGGGCGCGCCGATCATTTCGGCGTGACGTCCAGCCAATAGTCGATGTGTCCTGTGCCCAGGCCTTCCACCGAGATCGCGTAGGACACGTGCAGCTTGCCGCCGCACAGGGTCATCTCGTCCTCCACAGCCAGGGTGCGGACCGTGATCATCAGGGCGCCCTCCTCCATATTGTAGAGGGACTCGTGGACCTGACCGGGAACGAAGATCATCTCGCTGGTGACGGCGCCGCTGCGCCGCAGCACCACCTTGCCCCGGTGAAGCTCAAAGCAGGTCTCCGTGCCCTCCAGCCCCGTGAGCTCCGACTCCTGGTAGCGCAGGAACAGCACCCCGTCCTCCCCCGTGAGGGAGGCCTCGGTGGTCAGCTCGATGGTGTCCGGCTCCCGACCCTGGTACTGCTGGGCGCCCTTCACATGGAGCAGGAAATCACATGCCATAGCGGGCCTCCAGGGCCAGGGAGATCAACCGGTCCAGCAGCTCCCCATAGGGAATGCCGCTGGCCTCGAAGAGCTTGGGATACATGGAGATGGAGGTGAAGCCGGGCATGGTGTTGATCTCGTTGAAGACGACCTCCTCCTTGTCGAAGCCCACGAAGAAGTCCACCCGGGCCAGGCCGGAGCAGCCCATGGCCTGATAGACCTTCACCGCGGTCTGCCGCACCTGCTCCGAGGCCTCCTCCGAGATCCGGGCGGGGATATAGAGGGTGGAGGTGTCGGTGATATATTTGGTCTCGTAGTCGTAGAACTCGGCGCCCGCGTCGATCTCGCCGCAGACGGAGGCCGCGGGGGTGTCGTTGCCCAGCACGGCCACCTCCACCTCCCGCCCGTGGATGAACTCCTCCACCAGCACCTTGCGGTCGAAGCGGACGGCGTTTTCCAGGGCGGCCAGCAGGGCCTCCCGCCCCCGGGCCTTGCTGACGCCCACGGAGGAGCCGGTGCCGGCGGGCTTCACAAAGACGGGGTAGCGGAAGCGGCCCTCCACCCGGTCCAGAGCGGCCTCGGGCCGGGTGCGAAGCTGCTCCCGGGTCACCAGCTCCCAGTCTGCCTGGCGCACGCCGGTCATGCCGGCGATGAGCTTGGTCAGGCACTTGTCCATGCAGGCGGCGGAGGCGGCCACATGGCAGCCCACGTAGGGGATTCCGGCCAGCTGCAGCAGGCCCTGGACGGAGCCGTCCTCGCCGTTCTCGCCGTGGAGGACGGGGAAGACCACGTCGATCCGCTCCCGGACCACGTTGTCGCCCTCAAAGGACAGCAGGCCCTGGCCCCGGATGGGGGAGATGGCGGCGGTGCGATTGGCGGGATGGTGCCGCCAGGAGCCCGTGGGCAGCTCGGCGTAATCCCTGCCGCCAAAGAGGATCCAATTGCCCTCCTTGGTGATGCCCACGGGGTAGAGATTGTATTTTTCGGGGTCCAGATGGTTCAAGACCGACTCCGCGGAGCGCAGGGAAACCTCGTGCTCCGGGGAGACGCCGCCAAACAGGATGCAGACATTGAGCTTTTTCATGCAGATATACCTCACAGAATTGGGTAAAACTTTGGATATCTAATAAATTATACAGCAAAGCCGCGAAAAATACAAGCATTTTTCGCAAAAAGCGGGTCCGACCGTTTCAAATGCTCCGGTCGGACCCGCGTTCAATGGGCTTACTGCTTTTTGTAGACGTAGTTGTAGGTGAAGGGGTCGTTGGGGTCGCCGTTGAAGATGTCCAGCACGCCGTCCTTCAGGGTGCCGCTGTACGCAATGGGATCTCCGATGAAGCTCTCCTTCATGGTGAACTTCTCCCCTTCCAGGGTCCAGCTGACCTTGAATTCCATGCCGTCCCGGGCGTGGGTGCCGCTGCCGTCGGCATTCAGAGTGAGGGTAAAGGGCTCCTCGTTTTTGGTTTCGTCTCCCACCAGCTTGGTGTACTGGCCTGTGTATTTGCCGGCGGCGGCTCTCATGGCGGGGTCGCTGCAGGCAAGCAGCAGAGCGGCCAGCAGGCAGAGGGCCAGAGCCAGGGCGATCAGCTTGGCGTGTTTCATAGATAGATCCTCCTTATTCTGTTTCATTCATTGAGAACGCGCGTTTTCTCAAAGCGGGGACAGGCTCAGGGAATGTCCTCGTTGATCTCCATATCCGGGTCGTCCAGCCGTTCGGGGTGGAGCAGCAGCTTATGGAAGAATTTGATCAATGTGGCATAGTAGAAGCCGTCCACGATGCGCTCGTCCACGTTGAAGGTGTAGTCGATGTACTTGCGGCTGACCACGCTGCCGTCCTCCTGGGTTTCGTTGACCCGGAACTTCCGGCCAAAGGCCAGGAAGATGGGCAGATTGCCGAAGTTGTAAAGGTGGTGGAAAACCGCCGGAATGCCCAGAGATCCCATGGAGGTGAAGAAAATGGACCCGTGGAAGGGGCTGAGCTCCAGGATGATCCGGGGCAGAAGGCCGAAATAGTCCAGGAATTTCAGCAGCCAGATGGCGAATTTCAGCAGGACTCCGGGGATCATGCCGAAGAGCTTGGCGATGCCGTCGAAGCTGGAGTCCAGCTCCATGGATTTTTTGGCGTCGTCGATGGCGTCGTGGAATTTGTGATAGACGGTGTCCAGGCTGTCGCCGGGGCGCAGATGGAGCTTGATGATGGTCTCAGGCGCGTCGTTGGACATCTCTTTTTTGATGGTCATGCAGAACTGCATATCCTCGCCGCGGCTGTAAATTTTCTCACCGGAGATGAAGCGGTTGGCGCCGGGGAACTTGGAGACCGTCCGCACATAGGCCGCCAGCAGGGCCTCGGTCATGCCGAACTGCTCGTAGCCTGCGGCGCGCTTGGCCCGGATGTATTTTTCCAGGGCCGTGATTTCCAGCTTATCCTGGAAGAAGACGTTGGCCTGATTCCGCTCCGGCATGATGTAGGTGCCGACGACGTTGATGGGATCCAGGCTGCGGAGCTTGCGGCCGTCGTTCCGGTCGCCCCAGGTGGGGTGGTATTTCCCGTCCTCCAGCTTCTTCAGGGCGAAGCAGAGGGGCAGATACGCCGCCAGAAGCAGGAGCTCCGGCAGCCATTCCAGCCAGTGCGGCGGGAACTCCGCCGGGTCCCGGAATACGGTTTCGACCGCGGACATTTTGGAGAGGATCACGCCGCACATCCAGAGCCCGGGCAGGACGATCAGCAGCCAGTCCCCCTGCAAGGTCCCGGCCAGCGCCCGGTGGAGCAGATACGCGCCGACCAGACCCGCCAGGGTAAGCAGCAGGGCCCAGTACCATGCCAGGGCGCCCCAGGCGGCGTAGAGAAGGCTTGCAGTCAGCAGCCAGAAGGGCAGGGAGAGGCGGTAAACCCGGTCCCGGCCGCGAACCAGCAGCTGATAGACAAAAAACAGGGCGGCCAGCGCCGGGAGAATGGCCCGGAGCCAGAGGGTCCAGCAGCCGACGTTCCAGCCGGGCCAGACGGCCCGGGCGATGAAGCCCGCCAGCGCCGCCAGGGCCAGCAGCGCGGAGAGCCAGACCAAGGGGTTTTTCAGCGAGGTCGTGTAGGAGATACGATTCGTTTTCATTTCTTACCCTTCTTCTTTTCGATTTTCAACTGCTTCGTGCGGGGAAACGGCGATCGGGGATTAGCCGGTTTTCAGCCGGGCGCTCAGCAGCGCAACGGCTTCCTTCGCGTTCTCCTCAGCCAGAGCCCGCAGGCGCAGCGCGGCGTCCCGGAAGTCTGCGGGATCCCGCAGGCAGAGACTGTCCACCATGCTGCAGAGCCGTTCCGCGTCCGCTTCCTCCAGGGGACAGCAGAGCCCCTGGCCGATGTAGTCCACGAAGCCGGCCACCTTGGGGTCATAGGAAACCCCGGCGAAGGGGGTGCCCTGGGCGGCGGCGAAGATCAGGGAGTGGAGCCGCATGCCCAGCACCGCATCCGCCTGGCGGATCAGGCCGACCACCAGGCCGGCGTCCTCCGGAGCCTCCACCACCGGGCAGCTCAGACCGCTTTCCGCGGCGATGGCCGCTGTCTCTGTGCAGATCTGCAAATCCTTCCCGGGCTCCATGGCCAGCAGTACCGGCAGCAGGCCGTAGCTGCGCTGGGCGTGGACCGCGGCGGCGGCGAAGGCTGCCGCGTGGGCCCGGCTGCCGCCCCAGGGACGGGGAGCAAGGATCAGCAGGCGGCATTCCACGGAGAAGGGACGCTGGGGATTGGACTCGCAGAAGGCCGCCACCCGGTCCGCCAGAGCCGGCGCCACCAGGAAGGCCATATCCGCCGTGACCCGGGTGGGGACGCCGCGGACGCCCAGTTCCTCCAGCTCCTGGAGGGAGGCGGGATCCCGGAGTGTGATCCGGTCCACGCAGCGGCGGATGGTATTGGCGGCCCGCCGGCGGTTGCGCTTCCGGTTCACGGGACCGATGCCGCAGCCGTACATCATCACCGCGTTGCCGTGCCGTTTGGCGGCGCGGATGGAGTGCAGATAATACCAGAGAGAGCGGGAGGAGGTGGAGTCCTGGATCAGACTGCCGCCGCCGGAGAGGTAGAGGGCGGTGCGCCGCATGCGCTGACGCACCTTCCAGGGGTGGAAGGTATAGACCGTTCCGATCCCCGCGTCCCGGGCGGTCTGCGCCGGGGAGCGGGAGGTGGCATATAGGGGCAGGTCCGGGTCCTGCTCCCGCAGGGCGTGGACCATGGCGTTGAGGATGGCGTCGTCTCCGGCGTTGCCCTTGCCGTAGGCGCCGCAAATCAGCACGCCGTCCCGGCCCCGTTCCGCGGCCCGGGCCGTGCGTCGCAGCACCGCTTCGTAGATCTCCTTCTGGCGGGCTACCGTGGCGTCCACGGAGTAGCGCTCCCTGGCGTCGGCGTAGAGCCGGTTCCCGTAGGTCTTCAGCAGCTCCGGATCCCGGGCCAGCCGGATCATATGGGCCGCCAGGGTCTCCACGTCCCGGGGCTGGAAGAGCAGACCGTTGATCTCGTGCTTCACCAGGCTGGGGATGCCGCCCACCCGGGAGGCGATGGTGGCGCAGCGGCGGCTGGCGCCCTCCGGCAGGGCGTAGGGAAAGCCCTCGGAGAGGGAGGTCAGCATATTCACGTCGATGGCGGAATAGAAGCTGTGGGTATCGTTGATCCAGCCGGCAAAGGCCACGGTCCCCGGGGGACAGAGCTGGGCCGCCAGGGCTTCCATTTCGGCGCGCTGCTCGCCGTCGCCGGCGATCACCAGCCGGGCCTTGGGGCAGGCTTCCACGGTTCTGGCAAAGGCGCGGATCAGGGTGCCCATGTCCTTGACCGGGCTGATCCGGGCGGCGATGCCGAAGACCGTCATCCCCGGCTCAGGCGTGAAGCCCAGGCCGCGCAGCCAGGTATCCCGATCCTGAGCGGGGGCGCCCAGGTCGAAGGGCACGCCGTTGGAGATGGCGAAGGTCCGGTTGGGGTCGAAGCCCCGCTCGTGGAGCATGGTCCGGGTGGGCTCCGAGACGGCGATCCAGAAGTCCATGCGCCGCAGGGCGGCTTTGTTGATGCTGCCGTAGGTCAGAGCGGCCAGAGGGCGGCCCAGGTAGTCCAGGCGGTAATCGCTGTGGACGGTGGTGACGGTGGGCAGGCCGGTCTTCTTTTTGAGCAGACTGCCCACCAGATTGGCCCTGGCGCCGTGACAGTGGAGGATCTCAAAGCCCTCCTGCTGCACCAGCTCCGTCAGCTTTTTGACGGCCTTGGGCACAGAGCAGCTCAGGACCCGGACCGGGATCCCCATGGCCCGGGCCTCCTCCACAAAGGGGCCCTCCATGAAGCAGACCAGCTGCACGGTTTCGGTTTTGATGAGGCCTGCCAGCAGCGTGTGGACGTGGGTTTTGGCGCCGCCCACGTCGCCGCCGGAGATCATATGCAAGATGTTCAAGATCGGAACCTCCGTTGGTATGAGAGATCAGAGATTTGAGATGCGGTGGTTATAGGGTCTTCAGGACCTCCTCCAGGGAGGGCAGACTGTCGGCGGCGCCGGGACGGGTCACGGTCAGGGCCGCGGCGGCGCTGGCCAGAGTCAGGCTGTAGCCGGGGTCCGCGCCGTCGGCCACCGCGGCCAGGAAGAAGCCGATGAAGGCGTCGCCGGCGCCGGTGGCGTCCACAAGCGCTACCCGGCGGGCCGGGATGAAGAGAGACATCTCTCCCCGGCGATAAAGCACGCCGTCGGCCCCCAGGGTCAGAATCAGCTCCAGCTTGGGCAGCTTCTCGCAGAGCCGGGCGGCGCAGCGCTCGGGCTCCGTCTCGCCGCTCAGGGCGGCGGCCTCCGTCTGGTTGAGGATCAGCCAGCGCACCAGCTCCAGGGGATAGTCCCGGACCGCCTCGGTCATGGGGGCGGCGTTGAAGGCAATCTCCATGCCCCGGGCGGCGGCCTGTTCCATCAGATAGGGAATCTCGTTGGTCTCATTCTGGATCAGCAGCAGATCTCCCGGTCCGAAGCAGCTCAGGACCCGGTCGATCTGGCTCCGGCGCAGGCTGTGATTGCAGCCCGGGAAGAGGACGATGCAGTTTTCCCCTGCCCGGTCCACCTGGATCACCGCGTGGCCGCAGGGCTCGTTTGTTGTGCTCAGAAAGCCGCAGTCCACTCCGCTGTCCGCCAGCCGCGTTCGGAGGAAATCCCCGTCCCTGCCGATGAGGCCGGCGTGGTAGACCTCCGCTCCGGCCATGGCCAGGGCCACGGACTGGTTCAGTCCTTTGCCCCCGGGCTGCCGGGAATAGTCCGCCGTCTGGGTTTCCCCGGGCCGGGTCAGATGGTCCACCCGGTAGACGTGGTCGATGTTCAGAGAACCGAAGTTCAGGATCCGCATTCCGATTCGCTCCCTTCCTGTTGGGCCGGGGCCTCCGGCCCTGCGGCGCTGTCTTGCTTCCCGGGCATCCCGATCTCGCAGCGGTGGATGGGCGTGCCCAGAGCGTGAAATTTTTCCTCATAGCCCGTCATGACCCCCGCGACGCCGTCCTTATGCAGGTCGTCGGTGACGTTTTTGACCGGATAACCGTATTGGGCGAACTCCTCCAGGGACCAGGCGAAGAGCTGGGCGTTGTCAGTCTTGAAGTGGATCTCCCCGCCGGGCTTCAGCACGGCCCGGTATTTCTCCAGAAATGTATGATAGGTCAGACGGCGCTTGGCGTTTTTGCTGCGGGGCCAGGGGTCGCAGAAGTTCAGATAGATCCGGTCCACCTCGCCGGGGGCGAAAAGGCTTTCCAGCAGGGCTGCGTCCGCGGAGATGAAATACAGGTTTTTCAGGCCCGTGGCCACGGCTTTTTCCATGCCCAGGAGCATGGCCTCCCTGACCCGTTCCAGGGCGATGAAGAGGATATCCGGGTGAAGCTCCGCCATCTCCACGGTGAACTTGCCCTTGCCGCAGCCGATCTCCAGGTGCAGCTCCCGGGCTCCGGGCAGCAGGCTCCGCCAGCTGCCCCGGCGGGCCTCCGGGTCCCGGATCCAGACGGCGGAGGCCGCCTCCATCCGGGGCTCCAGATTGTTGCGTTTGCGCATGCGCATGGTCTTGTGCTCCTTTCGCGGCCCCGGCCTTCCGGGCGAAGGGCCGCGTCTGTTGATGATTTCTCTTTATTTTATCAAATAATTGTCCATCCGTAAAGAGCTATTTTCGGGAATGC
>JAFYAB010000084.1 GCA_017540945.1 Oscillospiraceae bacterium
GACAAGCGTCTTTCCCGCCTTTTCCAGGTCACGCTGGGCACGCCGCTGTGGCATTTGTCGCGCCTCCGTTTTGCAGACGGCAAGGTTCTGCAGATCGAGAGCTCATATTTTCTGGCCGAGCGCTTTCCGGACATCGACCGCTTCGATTTTGCGCGAGACTCGCTTTATCGCGTTTTTGAGCAGGAATACAGCGCGATTCCCACGCAGGGCGAGGAGCGGATCTCCACCACGCGCGTGGGAGAAGAAGCCAAATTGCTCGAGCTTCCCGATGAGGCGCCCATCTTTCGAATCGAGAGCCGGACCTATGATCAGGACGGAGCAATGCTGGAATACTGCCGAGCCATGATCCGACCGGACCGGGTCATGCTGATCAGCCGGATGGAAACCCGACTTGCGGAGTGATGCGCTTGTCGCGGCGGCGAATGGAAAGGCGATGTAAGATGCTTTGAACGAAAAAAAAGTGAATTATCACAGCCCGCTGTATCTTCAACTGCGGGAAGTAATCCGCAGCAAGATCGAGAGCGGCGAATATCCGCCCGGTACACCGATTCCCTCCGAGAACTCTCTGGCAAAGGCTTATGGGATCCATCGCCTATCCGTGCGGACCGCCATATCCGCCCTGATATATGAGGGACTGCTCAAAAGCGTGCAGGGGAAGGGCGTGTACGTCACGAGCGGGAAGGATGAGCGTGATCTTGAGACTATCGGTGGCTTCAAGCAGACGATGGAGCAGCTCGGCCACAAGAGCTCGACAAAGATTCTCATTAAGGCAACGCGAGAAGCCGGCCCCTATTATGCAAGTCTGCTTAAGATCGCACCCCACGACAGCGTGTACTATATCAAGCGACTTCTCTGCAGCGACGGCGAACCTTACTCACTCGAAGAGTTGTATATCCCAACGATCGTACTGAAAAACCTTCCGCAGGTGGATCTCAATGTTTTTTCCATGTATCAGATCTATGAATTCTACGGCATCCGCATCTCCCGCGTGTGGGAGCGACTGGAGTTGGAGGAACTTGACCCCACAGAGGCGCGCCTCCTGGATATTGGCAGCTCTTTCGCAGTCATGAAGTTTCAGGGTCTGAGCTATGATCAGGACGGCCGGATCGTAGAATACGCCCGCACGTATACCAGAGGCGATAAGTGCAACTTCAGCGTCCATTACCAAAGAGAAGGATAATCCGGGACAACTAGGAATACGCAGACCGCACGGCTGGCATCGGCCCGCCGTGCGGTCTGCGTATTCTTTGTATTCGGAGGGAAACTCAGAGAACCTCCTTTGGAATATAGTTCCCGCTTTTCCCGCTGACCACTTCCTCCAACTGTCTGACCAGAGGATGGCGGTGCCAGCGGTGCAGCTCTTTCGTCAAGAAAAACGCGGCGATCTGGAAGAAGGGCAGAAAGCATAGCGGAGCGAGAAGTTCATCCAGATCCGGCGGCAGACGCAGGTCTGCATTTTCCGCCTGTGGATCGTCTGTCAGAAGGAAGACGCGGTCTGTCACCAGCGACGCCGCCCGCCACAGCTCGATCCCGCGTTCTCGCGCCGCCTTGCCGGTCGCCAGAAAGAACAGCGTGTACGCAGGCGTCAGGCGAAGCTCCGGCCCATGCAAAAATTCCTCCGTCTCACAGGGGATGGCGTCGATCTGCACCGTTTCGCCCAGCTTCAGCGCACCTTCGCAGGCTACGCCGTAAGCCGGACCGGTGCCGATCAGGAAGGCGCTCTCCATGGAGGAAAGCTCCCGATACCTGCGGCGGAGCAGCGGCTCGGCCTGTTGGGAGATCTGTTCGAAGGCTTCGACCGTGCGATACAGCATTGCCCGCTCCGCCTGCCATCCGTCGCCGTCCAGCCTGCCCTCCAGATAGGCCGTGCGCAGGGCAAACAGGCAGAGAAAGAAGCACAGAGCTGTGACGCCCATTGTGACATAGCCAACGGTCTCTTCTCCCGCACCATAGTCCACCAGAAGCTCCGCACGGTCTTTGAAATCGCTCTGCGGATTCGCCGTCACGCCGATCGCCATCCTGCCACAGCGGCGCAGCGCGTCCAGCGCCGAGAGGGCGTTGCTGCTGTAACCACTTTGGGAAACCACAAAGGGAAATTCATCCCCGCAGGGCGGCAACTCATATGCGCAGAAGCTGAAGGGCTCCGTGACCAGAACCTCCCTCTCCAGCCATCTGCGCAGGTAGTGCCGCGTTATCAGCGCGGCGTTGTAGGATGAACCGCTGGCCACGATGCGGACACAGCGGCCGCCGAAACGCTGCAGGGCCTCCGCCAATGGGCGTTCGTATTCTCCCACTATCTGGCGGCGCAGCGTGGCCGGGGTCATGGCCACGTACTCCAGCATGCTCAACTTCCCTGACGTGCTCATAGCGTGATGTCTCCGTCTTTGCTGATCCGATTGAAGAGCAGGAGCGAGATAAAGGTCATCACCGTCAATACGGTGGCCATGGCGGAGGCAATGCCGTAATTGCCGCGGATGATCTGCGTATAGATAGCGACGGTGAGCGTCTGCGTCCGTCCCGTGTAGAGCAGGATGGCTGTGGACAACTCACTGATCAGGGTGACCCAGCTGAGAATGGCGCCAGCAAAAACACCGGGGGCCATCATGGGAAGCGTGATCTCAAAGAAGGCCTTGAGTTTGCTGCTCCCCAGAGACAATGCCGCCTCCTCCACGTAGAGGGGGATCTGCTGAAGGATCGCCACGGAAGAGCGGATCGTGTAGGGCAGACGCCGCACCACCAACGCCACTACCATGATCAGCATTCCTCCGGTCAACACCAGAGGTTTGCGGTTGAAGGCGGAGATCATGGCGATGCCGACGACCGTGCCGGGAATGACGTAGGGGATCATGGAGATCATGTCGACCGCGCCTGAGAGCGCGTTCCGGCGCCGTACGGCGACGTAAGCGATCAGGACTGCCAGCAGAACCACGACTAGCAGGCTCAGCGCCGGGATGATGAGCGTATTCTGGATGCTACGGCCCAGGCGCGAGAACATATTGGCGTAACTCTGCATCGAATAGCCCTTCACATAGATCTGTCCGCTGGTCTTGAGGAAGGAAGTATAGACCACGTACAGCTGGGGCAGGATGGAGATGAACACCACCGCATAAATCAGCAGATGAACCAAAAAGGCGGAAAGGCCTCGGAGCTTTTTCTTCTCGATGCGACGCATGACGTTCATGGAGACCGCACTTTTGCTCGCCGCCAAATTCTGTGAGAAATAGACCACCATCGTGATCAGGATGGCAAGGATGGAGATGGCCGAAGCGAAGCCCTTGTTCTGAGAGACTTCGCCCACGAACTCGTTATACAAGATGACCGTAAAGGTTCGGTAACCCTCGCCGATCAGCATGGGCGTGCCAAAATCACTGACGGCGCGGACAAAGACCAGCAGCGCGCCAGCCAGCACCGTGGGGGCGATCAGCGGCAGCACCACCGTGAAAAAGCGCTTGACGCCGGTACAGCCCATGTTCTCCGCTGCCTCCAGGAGAGAGGCGTCCATTTTGCTCATGGCCCCCTGAACATACAAAAAGACGAGGGGGAAGAGCTGTGTGGTAAAGACCAGCAGGATGCCGTTGAAGCCGTAGATGTCTGGCATGGTGATCCCGAAAAGGCCGGAGAGGAATCTAGTAATGACGCCGCTGCGGCCCAGCAGCATGATCCAGGCGTAGGCGCCCACAAAGGGCGCGGACATGGTCGCCATCACGATGCACATGCGCAGGATCCTGGAACCGGCGATCTGATACATGGACATGAAGTAACCCAGCGTCACGCCGACGAGCACCGAGAGCAGGGCCGCCATGAAGGAGACCTTGAAGCTGTTGATTAGCGTGATCGAGTAATAGGGTCTGGAGAAGAAGCGCACGAAATGCGAAAGCGTGAAATGCATTCCGTCGGAAAAGGCCATTTTTAGCAGCAGCCCTAGCGGATAAAGCAGGAACAGGCCGTACAGCAGGAGGATAGCGATCGTCGTCCAGCCCCAAACGTCCAGACGGAAGCGTCGATGGTTCTGTCTCATAAGCGTCCTACCTCAGATAATTCTTCGAGCCGTCTTCGGAGAAGATGTTGATCTTCTCCTCCTTCAGCGTCAAAATGACGGAGTCACCGGGATGCAGCGTGTCATCCAGCACGGATTCCTTTATGACCTCCACGGCGTCCCCGGAGGAAAGCCGGAGGTAAAAATGCGTGTTCAGCCCGAGATACACACTTTCCTTCAGCACGGCGGGAAGACCCTCCGCACCGTCGGACAGGGGGTGAATGACAAACTCTTCCGGACGGACAGAGACCTGGACGGGACCGTCGGGGACGCCGTTCCAGGCTGTACGGGAAAAACGCGCCGTGTCGACAAGGAGCAGCGTGCCCTTTTCCATGCGCCCCGAAAGGACGTTGGTCCTACCGATGAAGGTTGCCACAAACACATTGGCCGGCCGCTGATAGATCTCCCGCGGCGTGCCGATATGCTGGATCTTGCCGGCATTCATGACAGCGATCGTATCGCTGATGGACATGGCCTCCTCTTGGTCGTGGGTCACATATACGGTCGTGATTCCTACTTCCCGCTGGATCCGTCGGATGGCTTGGCGCATCTCCATCCGGAGCTTCGCGTCAAGGTTGCTGAGTGGCTCATCCATAAGCAGCACATCCGGTTTAATGACGAGAGCCCGGGCCAGAGCCACGCGCTGCTGCTGACCGCCGGACAGGTTTTCCGGCAGGCGGTCGGCATACTGCTCGATCTGCATCATCTCCAGAAATCGAGCCGTCTCGCGCCGGATCTCATCTTTTGGCAGCTTCCGATTTTTCAGGCCGAAGGCTACGTTCTTTTCCACCGTCAAGTGCGGGAAGATCGCATAATTCTGAAACACCATGCCGATATTGCGTTTGCTCGGCTCCTTATCGTTGATCCGTTCCTCGTTAAAGTAGAAGTCGCCGCCCTCGATGGAGTTGAAGCCTGCGATCATGCGGAGAAGCGTGGTCTTTCCGCAACCGGAGGGACCTAGAAGCGTGAACAATTCCCCATCGCGTATCTCCAGGTTCAGCCCCTCGATCACGGTCACATCCCCATATTGTTTCTTGGCCTCTTTGATAGTGATCTTGCTCATTTGCCCCTTGTCCTTTCTTTTTTAGCTTTGGAGCCTGCGCACGCGAAAGTTCCAGATCCCGTCCCGGTCGCGGCAGAGCAGACAGGCCGCCTGCAGCAATGACAGACAGCCTGTCTGCCGTGGTCGTTAGAAGGTGCTCTGGTATACGTCGGTGAATTTGTCCACGATCTCAGCCTTGTGTTCGTTCACATACTGCTGATCAAGCGGGACCGTCTTGATGTTGGACGCGGGACGGAAGTAATCGGGATAGTTCACATCGTCGCGCACCGGGCGGACGTCCAGCTCGTTGCAGAAAATGTTCTGGATCTCCTGGCTCAGAACGAAGTCAATGAAGAGCTTGCCGTTCTCAGGGTGCTTGCAGTTGTTCACCAGACCAATCGTGCTGGGAGTCAGGACCGTGCCCTCCTCGGGGTAAACGATTGTGACGTTGGCACCGTCGCGGGCCAGGGAAATACCGGCCTCCTCATAGGTCAGCACAACGGTCATCTCGCCGTCGGCGACCGCTTTCCAGGCGGCGCTGGAGCCGCTGGCCAGTTTGCCGTCCAGATTGTAGATCAGCTGAGAGACGATATCCCAGCCCTCCTCGTTCTCCAGTGTCAGGCCGCCGAAGTCCGTGAGGATGGTCTCGATATGCATCATAGCTGAGGAGGATGCGGTGGGATCGGCGCTGGAGATGCGCCCCTTCAGTTCGGGCTGCAGCAGATCCATATATCCGTTAATCTCCAGATCACCGATCAGGTCGTTGTTGTACATGAGAATTGCGCAGTCCAGGTTGTAGTTGGTGCAGTAGCCCAGAGTGTTGCGGCAGCTCTCGATGAGGTTGGCGTCCTCGGAGCTGACGTAATCTTGGAACACGTGACGGTACTCCGCGTAGGAGGACTCACCACCGCCGAACACCACATCGCAATAGGGGGCGTCGCCCTCTGCGTCGATGCGGGCCAGCAGCTCACCGGTGCCGCCGGTGATGACCTCCACCTTGATGCCGTAGCGCTCCTCAAACAGGGGAACGACCGCGTTCACCTGCGCGTCTGTGGCCGGGGAATAGACGACGAGGATCTTTTCCTCCTCCACAGGGGCGGGATTCACGTCCGCGGGGGCAGCCTCACCGGGAGACTGGGGTTCCGCCGCGGGGGCGGCGCTCTGACTGCCGCAGGCCGCCAAGCTCAGCGCCATGGCAAGCATCAGAAGCAGTACGATCGCTTTTTTCATTGTTTTCATTGTTTTCTCTCCTTCTTTTTTTATTGTTTATTCCGGTATCGCCCGGAAAAACGCAAAGTCAAATGCAGGGGACTTCCTCATGGCTGCAGCGGTTGCGGCCTGTGCCCGTGATAGGTCACGACGGCAAGACCCGCCGCTTCCGCCAGCGCCGCCGCCTCCTCAAGACGGGCGCCGACCCGTCCGGGATTGTGGGCGTCGGATCCCAGCGTCACGAAGTGGCCTCCCATCTCGCGGAAACGGCACAGGATGTCCAGTCCCCAGGGGCTGTCCCCCTCCCAGGATGAGCTGTTGATCTCCAGAGTCTTTCCATGCACCAGCAGCCAGCGGAAAATCTCGTCGAAAAGATCCGGCGCATCCTCATAGAAAAATGACCGATCCGCATAGGGCGCGTAGTGGGCCACAAAATCGTAGTGCCCCAGCACATCCAGCGTGGGGAAGCACTCCAGACTCCTGATGATCTGTTCAAGGTATATCCGGTAAATATCCCTGCGGCTCCAGCCCTCATAAAAGGCGTCTTCCCATACATTGGCGCCCCTAATCGTGTGCACCGATCCGATCACGAAATCCAGCTCTAGCCCCGACAGGAGTTCTTCCGCTCGACGGGCACAGTCCCTGCCCGCCATGCTGACCTCTGCTCCTCGCCCGATCCGAATGCCTGGAAACGCGCCGTCCAAGACGGACAATTGGCCTTCCCGGGCGGCAAAATCCGGAATGTTCCACTCGGTCATGGGCCGATCGAAATCCAGATGATCCGTCAGGCAGAACTCGCAGAGCCCTCTCTTGACCGCACCCTCGACCATCCGTATGGGGGCGTATTCGGCGTCAAAGGAAAAGCTGCTGTGAGTGTGAAGATCCGACAATGCTCTCATGCGTCTCTCTCCCGTCTTAACGGCGAAGCAACGCCGCGATCAGCTCCGCCATGGCGTCGTGCTCGCTGTCGGCATGCAGCACCAGCCGGGCAGCGGCTTTGATCTCCGGGACGGCATCGCCTACGGCCACGCCGAGTCCCGCGTTGGCGACCATGCTCAGGTCATTGAGATAATTCCCAGCCGCGACCACGTTTTCCGGCTGGATACCTTCGATCCTGCACAATTCCTGCAGACCCGTCCACTTGTTGACGCCTTTGGGCATGATGTCGACTGTCCCGGGTTCGCAGTAACTGTACTCAAAAGCCAGGCCCAGGTGGTCGATCGCGTCCAGCACCGGACGCAGGTTTCCACTGGCCATCAGCGCCTCGGCTCTGTCCGTCGGCACCTCATCTGCACAGCGGTATATCTTCGGAACAAACCCGGCCCACTGCGCGTACTCGCGGACGCCGTCAGTGATCCGGTTGACACCAATATAGTCTCCGGCAATCACATACAGCACACAGTCTGTGCCCAGACAGGTCTCAACCAGCCTCCGCGTGTCCTCCGGCTCCGTCAGCCTCTGCATCAGTACTCGGCCGTCCGCCGTTTTCGTCAGCTTCCCGCCGGAGTTCGTGATCAGATAATCCACCAGCCGGTCGTCGCCCTGCATGTTGACCATGTCAAAGCTGTGCCTGCCGGAATCGAAGCAGAGCACATGCCCCCGACGGCGCATTTCGTGGAAAGCCTCCTTTGTTTTTGCCCCCAGACGGCAGCTTTTTCCCACGGCCGTACCGTCAACATCCATTGCCAGCAGCAATCTGTTTTCCATGTACACTTCTCTCTTCGCCATTATATGTGTTTGGAGGAGGGGTTCGGGCCCCTCCCTGAAGCTGTCCAAGCTTGATCATTGTCAGGATTCCGGACCTCTCAATAATCGAACTGCCTGTAGTAACGCCGGATCGAGAGCGGGTGACGCAGAAACAGCTCCATATAGGCGTCCACGCGATTGTTGACCGCGTGCATCACGAGATGCGAGATGCTGCCGCGGAACTCCTTTCGAATTCCCTCCAGCTCCAGCTCGGCCGTGTCGATGATCGTGTAGTTGGCGCAGACACGAGGC
>JAFYAB010000040.1 GCA_017540945.1 Oscillospiraceae bacterium
CTACGGCCTCTGCGCCGAGCTGGAGGGCTTCCGGGCCAGCTGGAAGGACAGCAAGGGAAACGGCCGCTCCTTTGACCGGGAGAAGCTGGAGCAGCTCTTGAAGCAGTGCGAGGGCAAGGAGGCCGTCATCACCCAGATCAGCAAGATGCGGAAGATGACCCCGCCCCCGGCGGCCTACGATCTGACGGAGCTCCAGCGGGACGCCAACAAGAAATACGCCTACTCCGCCAAGGAGACCCTGAATCTGATGCAGAGCCTCTACGAGCGCCACAAGGCCCTGACCTATCCCCGCACCGACAGCCGCTATATCTCCGACGACGTGGTCCCCACCCTGCCGGACCGGCTCCGGGCCGTGGCCCAGGGGGAATACAAGGAGCTGGCCTGGGCCATTCAGCGGAAGAAGCCCTTCCAGACGAAATACCTGGTGAACAACGCCAAGGTCACGGATCACCACGCCATCATTCCCACAGAGGAGGCCGCCAGCCTTTACGAGCTGACGGGCCCCGAGAAGAATATCTATGATCTGGTGGTGCGCCGCTTCCTGGCGGTGCTGCTGCCGCCCTTTGAATACGAGCAGATCTCCCTGACCGTGAAGATCGGGGAGCAGAGCTTCACCGCCTCCGGCAAACGGGTCCTGGACCAGGGCTGGAAAGCGGCCTACGACAAAAACTTTGCCGCCCTGGAGGACGAGGACGCCGAGGCCGAGGAGGAGCAGCGTCTGCCGGAGCTCCAAAAGGGCCAGCGGCTGAAGGTCCGGAAGCTGCGGCTCACCAACGGCAAGACCGCGCCCCCGGCCCGCTACACCGAGGCCACGCTGCTGACGGCCATGGAGCATCCCCAGGGCCAGGTCAGCGATAAGAACCTGCAAAAGATTCTGCAGGAGACCTCTGGCCTGGGCACCCCCGCCACCCGGGCGGACATCATCGAAAAGCTCTTTTCCAGCTTCTACGTGGAGCGCCAGGGCAAGACCCTGATCCCCACCTCCAAGGGTATCCAGCTGGTGGACCTGGCCCCGGCGGAGCTCCGCAGCGCGGAGCTGACGGCCCGCTGGGAGGACCGGCTGGCCCGGATCGCCAAGGGCCAGGAGCGGGACACGGATTTCGTGGCGGAGATGCGGCAGTACGCCGCCAAGCTGGTGAAGGACGTGAAGGCCAGCGAGGCCTCCTACTCCCACGACAACCAGACCCGCAAGCCCTGCCCGGAGTGCGGCAAGCTGCTGCTGCTGGTGAAGGACAAGCGGGGCGAGCTGCTGGTCTGCCCGGACCGGGAGTGCGGCTTCCGCCGCCGGACCACCCAGATCACCAACGCCCGCTGCCCCAACTGCCACAAGAAGCTGGAGCTCTGGGGCGAGGGGGACAAGCAGACCTTCGCCTGCGCCTGCGGCTACCGGGAAAAGCTGTCTGATTTCGAGGCCCGCCGCAAGCGGGACGGCGCCGGCAAATCCGACGTCCGCCGCTTCATGGCCCAGCAGGAGAACAAGACGGAGGCCAACCCCGCCATGGCCGACGCGCTGGCCAAATGGATGGAGAAGAACAAGAAATAGGGATCAGGGATTTCCCACCCGTAGCGGCGAGCAGTGCTCGCCACCCCGTACCCCGCCTGGGGCAAATGAAAAATGAATAATGAAGAATGAATAATTGTGGAATCGTTCCAATTGCCATTTGAACGATGGAAATGAAAGGGATGCGTCTGTATGGAATATCTTGCCGCCGCCCTTCTTGCCGCGGAAATCGTATATTGTATCGTCTGCGCGACGCGGCTCCGGAAGACCGGGCGGACGGGCAGGCTGGCCGCAGGGGCCGCCTCCCTCTGCGCGGCCTCCGATCTGGCTTTTCTGCTGCCTCTGCTGCTGACGGCCTGGCTCCCGGCGCTCCGCGGGCCCTGGCCGGCCCTGGGGGAGCTGGCGGACTGCCTGCTCTCCACCGGAGCCTGGCTGCTGCTCTATCTGCTCTGGGAGAAGCGCTTCGGCGGGGAGATCCGGGACGGCTGGAGCTTCTGGACCGCCGTGGGGGCCGCCCTGGTCCGGCTGCTGGTCTGCGCCGCCTCCGCCGCCGTGATGCTCCGGGGGGAGGCTTCCCAAGCTTGGACCCTGCTGCGCCTGCTGCCTCTCTGCTTCCTGGCCGCCGCCGTCGCCGCCGTCTGGCGCAGCGTGCGCCTGACCCGGCAGCGCTGCGTCTGGCTCCTGCTGATCGCCGCCCTGGGCCTGCGGCTTCTGGCGGCGGCTTTGGATACGGTCGTCGACCCGACGCTGCTGCGGCTGCCGCTGCTTTTCGTCCACACCGCGATCATCGCCTGCCTCTTCCCAGCAAGTAACAAGTAAGAAGTAAGAAGTGAATGTGTTTTTCAAATCGCAATTTGAAAAACTCCAATCATTCTTAATTCTCAATTCTTAATTCTTAATTTTTTAATTCCACCCCCAAAAAGGAGGAAAATACGATGACGAAACTTTACCTTGCCGCCGGGTGCTTTTGGGGCGCCCAGCACTTTCTGCGCCAACTCCCCGGCGTGATCTCCACCCGCGTCGGCTACGCCAACGGGCGTACCGAAAACCCCACTTACGAAGAAGTCAAATACCGCCACACCGGCCACGCCGAGACCGTGGAAGTGGTCTACGACGAGACCGTCCTGCCCACTTCCGAGCTGCTGGACTGCTATTTCCTGTGCATCGACCCCACCTCCGTCAACAAGCAGGGCCCCGACGAGGGCGAGCAGTACCGGACCGGCATCTACTACACCGACGAGGCTCTGCTGCCGACGATCCGGGAGGAGCTTGCCAAGCTGGAAGCGAAGGTCGGCCAGCCCCTCGCCGTCGAGTGCAAGCCCCTGGAGCAGTTCTTCCCCGCGGAGGACTACCACCAGGACTACCTCATCAAAAACCCGGCGGGGTACTGCCATATTCCCAGGGACCTGATTCAGAAAGTAAAGAACCGGAAGCAATAAGCATATTCGGATTTGTAGAACTGTAGGGCGGCCTGACCCCAGGCCGCCGCTGACACGCTGGTGGTTATCGCGGCGGCCAGAGGTCTGGCCGCCCTACGCAACATCCATACAAATCCCGATTTTTCAAAAAGGAACAATCTTATGACACTGTTAGAAACCTACGAAAAAAACGGAATATCCAAAGAGGTCTACGCCTTCGGGGAGAAGGCGCTGGCGGCCCTAAAGCCGCGTTTTGAACAAATCGACGAGATGGCTGAGCTGAACCAGGGGAAGGTCGTTCTTGCCATGCGGGAAAACCGCGTGGACGCGGCCTGCTTCGCGGCCACCACCGGCTACGGCTACGACGACGTGGGCCGGGAGCGGCTGGAGCAGGTCTACGCCCACATCTTCGGGACGGAGGCCGCCCTGGTGCGGCCCCAGATCACCTGCGGCACCCACGCCCTCACCGTGGCCCTCTCGGCCAATCTCCTGCCGGGGGACGAGCTGCTCTCCCCCGTGGGCGCCCCCTACGACACCCTCCAGGAGGTCATCGGCATCCGGCCATCTCCCTGCTCTCTGGCGGAGTACGGGGTCAGCTACCGGCAGGTGGACCTGCTGCCCGACGGCAGCTTTGACTGGGACGGCATCGTCGGCGCCATCAACGAAAAGACCAAGCTCATCACCATCCAGCGCTCCAAGGGCTACGCCACCCGGCCCAGCTTCTCCGTGCGGCAGATCGGGGAGCTGATCGCTTTCTGCAAGGCCATGAAGCCAGACGTGCTGGTGATGGTGGACAACTGCTACGGCGAGTTCGTGGAGGAGCTGGAGCCCTCCCAGGTGGGGGCCGACCTGTGCGTGGGCAGCCTCATCAAGAACCCCGGCGGCGGCCTGGCCCCCATCGGCGGCTATATCGTGGGCACCAAGGCCTGCGTGGAGCGCTGCGCCTACCGGCTCTCGGCCCCCGGCCTGGGGCAGGAGGTGGGGGCCAACCTGGGCATCCTGCCCAGCTTCTACCAGGGTCTCTTCCTGGCCCCCACGGTGACGGCGGGCGCGCTGAAGGGCGCCATTTTCGCCGCCGCCCTCTACGAGCGCCTGGGCTTCCGGGTGATCCCCGGCTCCGCCGAGGCCCGACACGACATCATCCAGGCCGTGGAGCTGGGCTCCGAGGCCGGGATGCGGGCCTTCTGCAAGGGCATCCAGGCGGCGGCCCCGGTGGACTCCTACGTGGAGCCCATCCCCTGGGCCATGCCGGGCTACGACGACGAGGTTATCATGGCCGCGGGCGCCTTCGTCCAGGGCTCCTCCATTGAGCTCTCCGCCGACGGCCCCATCCGTCCCCCCTACGCGGTCTACTTCCAGGGCGGCCTCACATGGTACCACGCAAAGCTGGGCATCCTGCGCTCCCTGCAGGAGATGGTCAAAGCGGGCCTGGTGCCGCCGGAGACGCTGTGATGGGCAAGGGAACAGGGAACAGGGAACCGGGAACAGGGGACGAGGGACGCAAGGCAACAGTCACCAGTCACCAGTCACCAGAAAAAGCCTTCCCCTTGAGGGGAAGGTGCCCCAGTGCGCACACTGGGGCGGATGAGGTGGCGTCCAATGACACACCGGTCACAAGTCACCGGTCGCCAGGGGGCAGGGGAACGGATTGCCACGACCAGTCTCCGGACTGGTCTCGCAATGACAAATTTGGAAGCGCCTCCCCGTCTGACGACCGCTACCTGTCACCTGTCACTTGTGACCTGTCCCTTCCTCCCGCCCCTGCCCGCGAGGCCCTCTCCCGGCTGACTGCCGCGGGCTTCGAGGCGTACCTGGTGGGCGGCTGCGTTCGGGACGCCCTGCTGGGCCGGGAGCCCGGGGACTGGGATATCACCACCGCGGCCCTGCCGGAGCAGACGGAGGCGGTCTTCGCCGGGGAGCGCATCATCGAGACCGGCCTGAAGCACGGCACCGTCACGGTGCTGCTGGAGGGCCTGCCCCTGGAGATCACCACCTTCCGCACCGAGACGGGCTACGCCGACCACCGGCACCCGGATTCCGTGGCCTTTACGCGCTCTTTGGAGGAGGACCTGGCGCGGCGGGACTTCACGATCAACGCGATGGCCTGGCGGCCTGTCGATACGCCCCGCATCCGGCGCTGCGCGCCGCCTTCCCCTCAAGGGGAAGGCTTGGTTGACCCCTTCGGCGGGCAGGCTGATCTGAACGCCCGGATCATCCGCTGCGTGGGGGACCCCTATGCCCGCTTCAACGAGGACGCCCTGCGGATTCTGCGGGCCTTGCGCTTCGCTTCCCAGCTGGATTTTGAAATCGATCCCGCCACCGCTGCCGCGGCCCTGGCGCTGAAGGATACCCTCGCCCTGGTCAGCAAGGAGCGCCTTGCCGTGGAGCTGACCAAGCTGCTTCTTGGCCCCGGCGTCCGCCGGATCGTGACGGCATACTGGCCCATTCTGGCGGTCCCCCTGCCGGAGCTGGCCCCCATGGCCGGGCTGGACCAGCGCAGCCCCTACCACTGCTGGGACGTGCTGGAGCACAGCGCCGTCGCCGCGGAGAACACCCCTCCGGACAGGATCAGCCGCTGGGCCGCCCTGCTCCACGACGCGGGCAAGCCCGCCTGCTTCACCCTGGACGAGACGGGCCGGGGCCACTTCTACGGCCACGCCAAGCCCGGCGCAGCCCTGGCCCGGGAGGCCCTGACCCGGCTGAAATTCGACAAGGACACGGTCAACCGGGTCTCGAGGCTGGTGGAGCTGCACGACTACCCCATCGACCCGCCGGTGGAGCCCGCAGGGGGCGGCGCCCTCGACGCCCCGCAGGCATCAGCGTCCGGAGGGTCCGGGGCATCGAGGACGCCGCCCCCTGCGAAAATTTCCGCGGCGGAGCGCGCCGTCCGCAGACTGATCGGCAAGCTGGGCGAAGAGGACTTCTTCCGCCTCCTGGATCTGAAGCGGGCGGACGCCCTGGCCCACCACCCGGACTGCCGGGGCCGGGCCGCGGCCTGCGACCGGCTGGAGACCCTGGCCCGGGAGCTGCTGGCCCAGGAAGCCGTTTTCTCTCTGAAGGATCTGGCGGTCAACGGGAACGATCTGATGGCTTTGGGCATCCCCAAGGGCCCCGCCCTCGGCGCGGTCCTGAACGCCCTGCTGGAGGCCGTCCTGAGCGGCGCGCTGCCCAATGAAAAAACCGCCCTCCTGCAAGCCGCCCGGTCCGCTCCGGACGGAGCGACCTGACGGCGCAAAAGCCCGCCCTGCTGCGGAAGCAGCAGAGCGGGCTTTTCGTCGCGCCGGAGGCGCTTACTTGGCGTAATCCACGGCCTTGGTCTCGCGGATCAGGTTGATCTTGATCTGGCCGGGGTATTCCAGCTCGGCCTCGATCTTCTTGGCGATATCCCGGGCCATGAGGACCATATTGTCCTCGGACACGTCCTCGGGACGGACCATGATGCGGACCTCGCGGCCGGCCTGGATGGCGTAGGCCTTCTCCACGCCGGGGAAGGAGCCGGTGAGCTCCTCCAGCTTCTCCAGACGGCGGATATAGTTCTCCACGTTCTCGCGCCGGGCGCCGGGGCGGGCGGCGGAGATGGCGTCGGCCGCCTGCACCAGGCAGGCGATGATGGTCTTGGCCTCCACGTCGCCGTGGTGGGCCTCGATGGCGTGGATGACCTCGGGGGATTCCTTGTACTTTCTGGCCAGCTCCACGCCCAGCTGGACGTGGCTGCCCTCCATCTCGTGGTCCACGCTCTTGCCCAGGTCATGCAGCAGGCCGGCCCGCTTGGCAAGCGCCACGTCCTCGCCCAGCTCGGAGGCCAACAGGCCCGCAATGTGGGCCACCTCCATGGAGTGGTTCAGGACGTTCTGGCCGTAAGAGGTACGGTACTTCTGGCGGCCCAGCAGCTTGATGAGCTCGGGGTGCAGGCCCTGTACGCCGGTCTCGAAGACGGCGCGCTCGCCCTCCCGCTTGATGGTCTGCTCCACCTCGCGGCGGGCCTTCTCCACCATGTCCTCGATGCGGGTGGGATGGATGCGGCCGTCGGCGATGAGCTTCTCCAGGGCGACCCGGGCGATCTCGCGGCGGACGGGGTCGAAGGAGGAGACCGTAATGGCCTCGGGGGTGTCGTCAATGATGAGATCGACGCCGGTGATGGTCTCCAGGGTGCGGATGTTGCGGCCCTCGCGGCCGATGATCCGGCCCTTCATTTCGTCGTTGGGCAGGGCCACGACAGAGACGGTGGCCTCGGCGGCGTGGTCGGCGGCGCAGCGCTGGATGGCGGTGGAGATGATCTCCCGGGCCAGCTGATCGGCGTTGTCCTTCAGCTCCAGCTCGATGTCCTTGAGCTTGACGGCCGCGTCATGGCGGGCCTCCTGCTCCACATTCTTGATGATGAGGACCTTGGCCTCCTCCTGGGTCAGGCCGGAGATCTTCTCCAGCATTTCCAGCTGGGCCTTCTTGATGGCGTTGACCTCCTCCTGGGTGTTGGCCACAGCCTGCTGACGCTTGCGGAGCTCCTCCTCCTTGCGCTCGAAGTTGTCCAACTTCTTGTCGAGGGTTTCTTCCTTTTGCTGCAGACGACGCTCCTGCTTGTTGAGGTCGCCGCGGCGTTCCTTGATCTCTTTTTCGTTTTCGGTGCGAGTTTTATGGATCTCTTCCTTGGCCTCCAGAAGCATCTCACGCTTCTTGTTTTCTCCGGCCTTGATGGCTTCGTTGTAAAGACGCGTGGCTTCCTCGTCCGCGCTTTTTATCTTTTCAACAGCGTCCTTCTTCAGCTTGGTGAAGATCAGACACGCTGCAATGGCGCCTGCTGCGATGCCCAAAAGGGGCAGGAGGATATACCAAATCCATTCCATATACTCCGCACACCTCCTTTCATAAAGAATTGGGTATGCCGAGAAAAAGAAAGCCCGCGCAAGCCTTCCCACAGCTTCGGGCGGGCAAACTAATCCACTGGCTATTGTAACCTGTACATAAGTCAATGTCAAGATAAAATTATGTCAATCTTGCTTTTTTCTTTTCTATAGAGTATAGTAAAGGAAAATCGGGATTTGTCGATATGAATGTAGCGCGGGCAATCTGCCCGCAATATTGATAAGCTCCCACCGTAGGGGCCGATGCCCACATCGGCCCGATCCCGTATCGGTGTGAGGGCCGATGTAGGCATCGGCCCCTACGGAGCTCTGTCGTCGATACCTCCCCTCATCCGGCGCTTCGCGCCACCTTCCCCCCAAGGGGAAGGCATCCTGACAAATCCAAATCTTCAGAAAGGAGGCCGTCGGATGGTGCTGTCCTGCACGATGACCCGAAAAACCAAGCTGCTCTCCGCCCTGCGGCGGGAGCTGCGGATCTCCGACGGTCTGGTCCGGCGGCTGAAGCCCCTGGACGCCTTCCGGGTCAACGGGGAGCCGGCCCACACGAACCGTCTTTTGGCGCCGGGGGACCTGGTGGAGGTCCGGATCGAGGAGGCGGCCCCGGACTTCCCCGCCGAGGAGGGCCCTCTGGACATCCTCTACGAGGACGAATGCCTGATCGCCCTGGATAAACCCGCGGGCATTCTGGTCCATCCCAGCTTTTCCCGCCAGACCGGGACCCTGGCCAACCGACTCTCGGGCTATTATCGGCGCACGGGGCAGGCCTGCGCGGTCCACGTGCTGACCCGCCTGGACCGGGACACCATGGGGGTCGTGATCTTCGCCAAGAACGCCTGGGCCCACTGGCTGCTGATGGAGGAGCTGGACGCCGGCCGGATCGAGAAGGTCTACGAGGCCCTGACCGTCGGCGGCCCCGATGCCGACGAGGGCCTGATCGACCTGCCCATCGCCAAGCGCCCCAACCCCAGCCTGCTGCGCTGCGTCTCCCCGGAGGGCAAGCCCGCGCAGACCCGCTTCCGGGTCCTGGAGCGGGGGCTGCCCGGACCGCCCCACGGCCCGGCCCTCTGCCGTCTGGAGCTCCGGCCCCTCACCGGCCGCACCCACCAGCTCCGGGTCCACTGCGCGCATCTGGGCTTTCCGATCCTGGGAGACCCCCAGTATCAGGCGCCGGGGGACGGGGGCTGCGAGGCATCAGACAACAGCCAACGGGCATCAGACCCGCCTGGAGGGACGGCGCTTTGCCGTCCCTCGACCCGCGCCGCCGTCGCTTCCTCCGGCCAGCAGCTCATCGCCCGCCGGGTCTCCCTGGACCACCCCCTGACAGGGGAACGGCTGTGCTTTGTTTCCAAAATCGAACTGCGGCAGGAATCGGAAATCCGGTAACAGCTTCCGTCGCGCCATGGATACCGCGCTCATCAGCCGCTGCCAAAGCGAGGATAAGAAAAAGAGGCGGGAAGTCTCACCATCACTTCTCGCCTCTTACAATTCCCTTTCGTTTGCTGGATTGGCTTCAATATAGCCCTCAATTTTTTCCACGAGGATGCTCGGCTTCAGATCGAGCGCAGCGGCAATTCGCCAGAGCGTTTCCAAATTCGGCTGCTTACTCCCGTTTTCGATCATCGTCAGATGCGTTCGGGCGATTCCGGCCAGGCCGCTCAACAACTCCTGCGACATGTGTCTTTGCTTACGCTGCTGGCGGATCACCTGACCGACAGCAAAAGGATTGAACTGCATTCCATTCCCTCCCTACTGTCCGTTATTCTACATGAAGAAAAGAAAAAATATGTATGCGACAGTAGACATTTGAGGAGAAATGTGGTATATTATAGATGTATCTATAGAAAAGGAGGGAAGCCTATGAAGCTGTTTCGCATGGTGCTCCAGGGACTGCGGGGGAGAAAGCGGGATACCGCGATCCTGGGCAGCATCCTGTTCCTTGCCTTTCTCTTTCTGACCCTTTCCTCGATCCTGCTCTCCTCCTTCACGAAAAACGCCGAGCTGCAGCGCCAGGCCCTCCACGGCAAATGGCAGCTCCTGTACTATGGCGCGGACGCGGAGGGAGAACGGCGCTCCGCCGAGGCGGCCGACTGCGGCGCCATCCGGATCCTTGGCACCTCCAAGGACGGGAAACTGGTGGGCTCCGTCGATGAAAAGGTCCAGGAGCTCGGCGGCCTGAAGCTGGTCTCGGGACGGCTGCCCCAGGGGGAGGACGAGATCGTCCTGGTCCAGGGCCGGATGCCCGCGGAGCCGGAGCTGGGCGAGGACTTTGAAATCGCCTATCAATATACGTATATGCGGGGCGGCAGTCTGTCAAACGATTGGGAGAGCAGCCGCAAAGCCGTCATTCAGTCCCTGCACGCGGGAGAGACAAACCCTTATACAGGCGAGACCCGAAGCTGGGAAGAGCTGCATGAGATGTTCCTGTCCTACGTCCATGAGCACTACGATGCTGAGAAAAACAGCGTTACGTTTGAATACGATGAGAACGCAGCCTATTTTGAGCCCAGCTATGACTATCCCTTCCCTCCGGGCTATGACTTGGAGCGGATTCTGGACGAGGCCGAGGACGATCTGCTCTACGAATGGGCGACGACGATCCTCCATCCGGACCCCTTCTTTAGCTGGAGCTCTGAGGACGCCGCCTATCGGATGAGTATGGTCAAAACCCTGCCCGGCGGGCTGTTCAGCCATGAGGGCTTTTTGATCAATGTGCTCAACGAGGGGACCCAGACCAATTATTCCGGTTGGGCCTATTCCGAGGAGGTCAAACGGCAGAGCTCCGTCGACCTGCAAACAGCCAAAACCCTGCTCTATAAGACCTACACCGTGGTGGGTTATATCGCCCCTTACGCCGACCACTGGGACGCCCGGGGCCTGACCATGCCGGACGCCTTTGTGTCCCCCGCGGCCGCCGACGCCCAGCTCCGCGCCCTGCGCCGGGCCGAGGAGGACTACTACGAGGGCGCTCCCAGCTGGGAGCCCACGGAGATCCTGCTGCTCCACAATCCGGACGAGGCGTGGAAAACGGTCGCCGAGCGGATGCTGACGGTCTTCTCTGAGGTCCAGAAGCCCTACTTCAAGGTGGAGGGCCTCGACGAAGACCTGATCGGCGGGCAGCAGCAGGGCGTCATCATCGGCCTGGACCCGGAGACCGGCGAGGAAAAATTCTGTGAGATCCAACAGTACGGCTCTGTCGGCTACTTCCTGAAAGATCCCCAGACCGGCCAAGCCTGGTATCTCACCGGCGATCCCAGGGCGGAGGTCCGCTGGAAGGAATTTTCCGACGCCCTTCTGCCCCTTCAGCCGGAAAGCCTCACTCTGGAGGAGCTGGAAACGAACAACAGCCATCCCCTCCGCCTCAACCAGTATTCCTACCCCCCCTCCGGCAGCACCGAGGGCTCCCTGAAAACCCTCTGCAGCGGCATCCTGATCGGCGTGGCCGCCTGCTCGGTGTTCCAGGTGTTTTGGGTCCAGCTCCGCCGCAGAAGAATGCGGCTGACCACTCTGATGTCTGTGGGCGCCACGGACGGCCAGGTCTTCCGGATGCTCCTGCTGGAGATCCTGGTGCTGCTGCTCTGTGCCGGCCTGCTGGGGACCGCTCTGGGCTTCGGCCTCTCCCGGATCTTCACCGCCCGGATGGAAACAGTCTACACGGTGGATTGGCGTCATCTCTTCGGCGGCATGGTCCTCTGCGTGGCAGCGGTGCTGGTCAGCGCCATGATCCCCATGCTGCTGGTGCTGCGGACTCCCCTGACCGGGCGGGAGCAGCTCAGCCGCCACACCCTGGCGTTGAAGGCGCCCCAAAAGCACCGGCGGCAGAGCTACGGCCGGATCGTCCTGCGCCAGATGCGCGTCAACCGGGGCCGGACGCTTTTGCAGGCGGTCATGTCCTTCCTGCTGGCGTCCATCTGCCTGCTGACCATCTTCTTCTGCCACGGCTCCTACGCCGGCTACCGCCGCAAGGTCGAAAAAACCGCTATGCCTGACTATGAGATCATAGTCCCCTACGGCATGAGCCTGCGGTCGCTGCGGGTCACGCTGGAGGAGCACCCCGCGCTGACGGAGCAGGCGGAGATCGCCGTCTCCCGGGAAGCCCCCAACGTCTGGCTGCACTGCGACGAGCTGTTGAAGACCAGCCCCATTGTCAAAGCGCTCTCCGGGCTTTCCAATTACTCCCTCCGGAGTCTGCCCGGCGGGCAGCAGGGCCTGGCCGTCCGGGTCGTGGGTCTGGAGGAGGACGCGCTGGCGGAATTCTGCGCCCGCCTGCCCGCCGAGGGTCTGGATCTGGAAGCCCTCCAAAGGGGGGATGCCTGCGTGGTCCTGGTCCCCCGCTTTGAGGCGGAGGACGGGGCTCCGGTGCTCCGGGAGGCGGAGCAGACCGCCCTGGACGGGCTTCGGCAGGACGAACAGGCCGGCTATCTGCTCTCCCTCCATTACGGCGTCCTCTATCAGGACGTGACTGAGGCGGATGCGAGCCTCCGGCCCGGGGACACGGTGGAGCTGAGCGCTGTCAGCCAGAAGATCGTGGACGAATATCTGCGCGAAGACACAAAGGAGCGCTCCCTGCGGGTGGAGGCCGTGATCTCCACCCTGGAGCCCCCGCTCTGGCCTCTGTCGGAGAACGGCGCGGCCTTCGTGATCGTCACGGGCCAGCCCGCCGTCCCCGCCCTCTATCCCTCCGCCAACACCCGCATGACCGCCTCCCAGACCAAGTACCACGTCCGCATGGCGAAAATCTTTTACCCCGACAGCTACGGCCTGACCCGCTTTGTGATCTCCAACCGGGAGGACGCGGATCCCGTTGCCATGGACACCGCGGCCTACGATCTGGCCGAGGAGCTGGGGGTGGAGCTGACGAACTACCGCCTGATTAAGGAGCGGGAGCAGAGCACGGCCCAAAACCGCCTGCTGCTCTTCCTGCTGCTGGGGATCGAAATGGCCCTGGTGCTCTCCACTCTGCTGTATTCCGCCGCCGGCATGGCCGCGGAGCAGGACCGTTTCCGCTTCGGTCTGCTGCAGGCCATTGGCCTGAGCAACGGCCAGATCTTCCGGGGCCAGCTCCTGCAAGCCTTCGGTTTGGCCCTGCTGGGCTGCCTGGGGGCGAATCTGCTGCTGGGTCTGGTCCAGCTGGGCGCCGCCCTGCTCAGCAGCCGGCCCCGGCTGACCCTGCTGGAAAATCTGGACGCCTACCCCTGGAAGCTGCATCTGCTGGTCTGCCTGGGCTTTATCCTGGTCTATACCCTGCTGCAGAGCATCCCGATCCGCCGTCTGGGTCGGGTGAACGTGATCGAAAATATGAGGAGTTGAGAACGATGGACCCGATTTTACAGACGATCGACCTGAGAAAGACCTATAATCCCGGCACCGCCCAGGCGGTGGAGGCGCTGCGCGGCGTCAATCTCAGCTTCCACGCGGGGGGCTATTACGCCATCATCGGCAAGAGCGGCTGCGGAAAGTCCACCCTGCTCCACATCCTGGGGGCCCTGGACGTCCCCAGCTCCGGAAAGGTCCTCTGCGAAGGGGAGGACGTCTTCCGCCTCTCCCGCCGGGAGCTGGCGGCCTTCCGCCGCAGGAAGGTGGGCTTCGTCTTCCAGGCTTACAATCTGCTGCAGGAGCACACGGTCTGGGAGAACATCCGGATCCCCCTGCATCTGGACGGCCGGGAGGCGGACGAGGCCTATCTGAAATCCGCTCTGGAGCTGCTGGAGGTGGAGCCCCTGCTGAAAAAATATCCCTCCCAGCTCTCCGGCGGCGAGCAGCAGCGGGTGGCCATCGCCCGGGCCTTGGCGGCCAAGCCCGCCATCATCCTGGCGGACGAGCCCACCGGCAACCTGGACCCCAACACCAGCCAGCAGACCCTGCGGCTGCTGAAGCAGACCGTGTCCGAGCTGCGCCAGACTCTGATCCTGGTGACCCACGACATGGATGTGGCCGCCCAGGCCCAGGAGCAGATCCGCATCCACCAGGGCGAGATCGTGGAAATCAAACGCAATCAGTAATAAGTAAATAAAAGAATACGTAAGAGCTGAGAAGTACGACAAGCATACTTCTCAGCTCTTACATATTCCTTATTATATTCGTTTTGCGCTTTGCCTTTCGGCGCATGCGGGGTTTCGAAGGCGCCGCCCCTGCGGCGGGACCGTTCCCGCTTCCTCAGTTTCCCGCGTTCTCCGGCGGGACCGTGTCGTTGACGGCGGTGGTGGCGAAGTAGGCGTCGAAGATGGGCCTGGCCACGTTGCCCAGGCTGCCGCCCTGGGCGCCCTTTTCCACGTAGATGGCGATGGCGATCTGGGGATCGTCGGCGGGGGCGTAGCAGACCAGGGAGGCGTTGTCGGAGCCTCCCGCGCCGTGCTCGGCGGTGCCGGTCTTGGCGCAGACGGGGACGGGATAGGAGCCCAGGGTCTTGTTGGCGGTGCCGTTGCGGTCCGCCACCGCCGCGCGCATGCCCTCGGTATAGACCTGGTAGGCCTCGTCGGTGATCTCCAGCCGGGCCGCCACCGTGGGCTTCAGCTCATAGAGCAGATCCTGATAGTCGGCGGAGATGATGCGGTTCAGGAAGGTGGCCTTGTAGCGGACGCCCCGGTTGGCAAGGGCCGCGGTGTAGACCGCCATTTGCAGGGGAGAAAAGCGGTTTTCGGACTGGCCGATGGCCATGGCGATGATGTCGCCGTCGGTGAAGGCCTGGTAGGCGGGATCGGAATAGAGCTCACGCTTGGTCTCCGGATTGGCCCGCCAGCCCTTGGTCTCGGAGAGCTCCACGCCCGTGGGCTCGCCCAGGCCCAGCGCCTTGGCGGTCTTGTCCATCCGCTGCCAGCCCGTAAGCCGGCCCACCTCGTAAAAGAAGTAGTTGCAGGAGACCATCAGGGCCTGGGTGCAGTTGATGATCCCGTGGGTCTGCTTGCTGGAGGTCCAGAGATAGCAGGCAGGCTGGAAGTCCTCGTAGTAGTCGTAGACGCCCCGGTCCTCCACAGTGGTCAGATGGGAGATGACCCCGTCGTTCAGGGCCGCGATGGAGGTGGACATCTTATAGATGGAGCCGGGGGGATAGGCCTGCATCAAAGCCCGGTTGAACATGGGGGAATATCTGTCGTTCACCAGATCCAGATAGTCCCGGGAGAAGGTGGCCGGGTTGTAGCTGGGATAGGAGGCAGAGGCCAGCACGGCCCCGGTCTTGACGTCCAGCACCACACAGGCGGCGCCCTCGGCGTCCTTGCCCTCCTCCCTGGCGCCCACGCCGGTCTGCCGGAGCTTCAGCACATAGTCCTCCAGGGCATCCTCCGCCGTGCGCTGGTAGTTGATGTCCAGGGTGGTCTCGATGTTGGACCCGGCCTTGGGCTCCACGGCGTAGTACTGGGAGATGATGTTGCCCGCCCGGTCCACGGTGGTCCGCAGGATGCCGTCGGTGCCGTGGAGCTCCTCCTCAAACGCCCGCTCCAGGCCGTCCTTGCCCACGAAAGCATCCATGGAGTAGCCCTTCTCCTTGTAGATCTCCCACTCCTCGGGGCTCATGGCTGCCGTGCGGCCCAGGATGTGGGCGGCATAGCTGGTGTTGTACTCCCGGACCGTGCTGGCCTGGACCTGCATGCCGGGGACGTTGAGCTCCATCAGCTCCGCCAGCTGGGCGGCGTCCACGTCCGAGAGCAGGGTGTAGATGGGCAGCGTGCTGTAATTCCGCAGGTCCAGCTCATAGCGCAGGCCCAGCACGTCCCGCACGTCCTCGTCGCTCCAGTCGTTGGGGATGCGGAAGCGGCTGCGCATGAGCTTGATGAGCTGGGCGGCGGAAACGTCGGAGTCCCAGTCGTTCTGCCGCAGGAAGCTGCGGAAGTAGTTGTTCCAGCTGTCGGAATAGCTGGCGGTCTCGTACTCATAGGGCTTGACCTTCGTGACGGGCAGATGATCGGTGTAGTCGATCTTCAGCTCCCGGCAGAGGCCTGCCAGCTGGCGCAGGCTTTCGTTGGGACTGTCGGAGTTGAACAGAGCGTAGCCGGAGATAATCAGATTGTAGCTGGCCCGGTTGGTGATCAGCACGTTGCCGTTCCGGTCCAGAATTTCGCCCCGGGCCGCCCTGACCCGAATATCATAGGTATAAGTACCGGCAGTGGTGGAGCTCTTCCGGGGATTGACCACCTGGAGCTGAATCAGCCGGTAAACATAGGCGCCGATCAGCAGGCCGAAGATCGTCAGAAAGATCCCCAGCCGAAAACGCATATTATAACGCATCCCGCACCCCGATTCTGCTGATGAGCTTCACCAGCACGTAATGGACGGGCACAAAGGCCATGGAAAGCGCTGCTCCCGGCAGCAGGACCCGCCAGAAATTCTCCGGGGCCACAGTGGGCGGATTGACGATCAGCGGCACCGTAGGCGGCAGAATCAGCTTGAAGGCGAAGATGACGCAGGCGTCCAGCAGGGTCACGCCCAGGGCGCAGAGGGCCGTGGGCACAAAGCCCAGGGTCAGCACAGCCCGGCAGAGCACTGCCGAAAGCATGGCCCCCACGGGGATCACTGCCACGGAAAGATTGCCGTATTCCGCCCCGGACAGGCACCAGAACAGGGTCGCCAGAATGGCGTAGAGCCCGCCCTTCTCCGGCCCCTCCCGGACGCAGACGCAGACGATCAGCGCCGGCAGCGGCGTCAGCTTGGCGCCCCAGACCGGCAGCTTCGAGAGCACCACCGTCTGCAGCAGCAGCACCAGCAGGGTCAGCAGCCCGTAGAGGGACCACTTCAGGATGCCCTGCCACTGGAGCCTGGTCAGGTGGACGTATTTGAGCAAGGGGATCCCTCCTTTCTTGCCTGTAGGGACAAGCATTCCTGGTCCGCGGACGAGCAAGGCCCGTCCCTGCGTTCATTGGTTTTCGTAATCTGTGATGATGAACACCTGTTCCAAATCGTCAAAATCCGCGGCGGGCTTCAGCAGAGCGTACTTGGCCACGCCGGTCTGGTCAAAGTCGGCGTCGGTGATGTAGCCGATGATGAGACCTCTGGGGTAGACGGTGGAGCCCGTGGTCAGGACCTGGTCGTTGTTCCGCAGGACGGAGTCCGTGGGCAGATAGTTCATCCGAAGCAGGCCCTGGGAGCCTGTGGCCAGGGCGCCCTCCACCACCCCGTTGTAGCCCGTGGAGGCCACGGTGGCGGAGATGCCCAGGCTGGAATCCAGCACCGTGGTGACGGTGGCCCAGTTGGACCCGGCCTCGGTGACAAGGCCCACCACCTGGTTGTACTCGGTAACGGCCACCATGCCCTCGCGGATGCCGGAGTTGGTGCCCTTGCCGATGGTGAAGGCGGATTTCCAGTTGCTGTCCACCCAGGAGATGATGTAGGCCGAAGCCCGTGCCCAATCCTCGTGCTCCTCCATGAGCCCCAGCAGTTGGTGGAGCCGTTCGTTCTCCCGCTGGAGGGAATCCGCGCTGCGGACGTCCTCCTCCATGGCGATGATCTTCTTTTTCAACGCCTCGTTTTCCGCCTGCAGGGACTCATAGCGGAACACGTAGTCGTAGTAGCGCTCGATCTGGCGCACCAGAGCGCTGCCGGCGGAACGGAAGGGGGTCAGCACGGTCTGGACCAGACCTGTTCCGGGGTTGCTGCGGTTCATGGCCGCCGTCACCGTCACCAGCCCGGCCAGCAGCACCGCGATCACGATCAGCCACTTGGTCTTGGCGGATATGTGTTTTTTCATAGCTTTTTCTCCTGCATGGACAACGGATCAATTCCGTATCGCTTCAATGTCTGCGCCAGCCTGCATACCGGCAGGCCCATGACGGTGAAATAATCCCCGCGGATGGCCTCCACCAGCATGGCCCCCAGACCCTGGATCCCGTAGGCCCCGGCCTTATCCATGGGCTCCCCGGAGGCCGTGTAGGCCGCGATCTCGTCCTCGGTCAGCGGCCGGAATATCACAAGGGTCTTTTCGCAGTGGGTGTACGGCGAATCCTTGTCAGTTGCCGATTGCCGGCTGCCCGCCTCGACCGGCAGCAGCGTAAAGGCCGTGTAGACGGCGTGCTCCCGCCCGGAGAGGGCCCGCAGCATGGCCCTGGCCTCGGCCTCGTCATGGGGCTTGCCCAGGATTTTTCCGTCGAGGACCACGATGGTGTCGGAGCTCAGCACCAATTGAGAATTGAGGATTGAGGATTGAGAATGCTCCCGCCTCAGGCGTTGCGCCACGGCGCGGGCTTTGGCCTCGCAGATGCGGCGCACAGAGGTCTCGGGATCCTCCGTCTCGTATTTCGTCTCGTCGATGTCGGCGCTCAGCACCGTAAAGCGCAGGCCCATCCGTTCCAGCAGCTCCTGCCGCCGCGGGGAGCGGGAACCCAATATCAGTTCCATATCAAATTATCACTTCTTAACCTGTTTCTTCTTTCCTTTTTGCCGCTTGCTTCATTCCACGCCTCTGTAGTACAGCCCCCGTGTGCAGGCTCCCGGGTCGAAAACCGCCCCGCCACGCAGCGCGGAGACGACGGCGTCCACCTCCATGGGGTTCTCGGTGGTGAACTGGAGGCGCAGGGCCCAGAGGCCCAGGCTCCGCAGCTCAGGAAGCTTGTCCAGCAGGTAGAGCTTCTTGCCGTTGTAGATCACGCTGCGGCAGCTGTCCTGGTCCGGCAGGACCCGGAACTCCTCGCCCTTGCGGTCCACCAGCTTGGTGGGACCCGTGCGGCAGGCGCAGCGGCCCGTGCGGTTCTTGATGACGCAGTTCTCCGTCAGCATCAGGGGCAGGCGGCCGTAGGCCAGCAGCTCCGCGGGGATGGGCTTGCTGAGATCCCGGATCCGGGGCAGGGTCAGCTCGAAGCTCACCATGGCGCTCTCCAGGCCCAGGCCCCGGGCCGTGTTCATCGCCCGGGAATTGAAGAGGTTCAGTCCGTAGTCTCCGCAGACCGCAAAGCCCCGGGAGCGGGCCAGGGTGATATGACCCAGGTTGCCGCAGAGCGCCAGCCGGACCCCCAGCGCGTGGACCCGGTCCAGGGCGGCGCAGACGGTTTCCGTCTCCCCGTCCCGGATCACCCGGGGCAGGACCACCGCCAGCTCGGTCTGGGCGGGGACCCGCTTCATCCAGTCCGCGTCCTGCTTGAACATGGAAAGCGGCGCGTAGAGCCGGGCGGGCTTCATGGCCAGCAGTCTGGCGGTCAGCTGCTCGGGACTCAGGACGCCCACGGTCCAGCGGGGCGCCTTGCCGGCGCCGGGATAGCGCTTGACGGCGGAGAAGGAGTTGAGCTCCCGCTCCGGCTGACGGCCCCGAACGGCGGTCAGATGGGCCAGGACCTCCCTGCGCATGGCGTTGATGGCGGCGGCGGAGAGGGTCAGCCCCGGCTCCACCACGCTCTTGGTCTCCAGACAGCGATAGGGGGTGCCGCCGGTCTTGGCCAGCCGCTCCGCCAGGGTCTGCTGGCTCAGGGGCCGGGAGAGGGCGGCCTGGGGAACGGGGCCCTCGGTCTTGCAGAGATTGCCCTGGGCGTCCTCCACCGCCAGCATGGCGTTCTGCCGGTGCTTCACCACGGCGTAAAAACGCACGGGCACCAGGGGCGCCTCGGCGTTCTCATAGCCCGCCCGGGCCCGCTGCAGCAGCTCCTTGTTCTCTTTTTCCTTCTGCCGGACGCCGAACATCTCGGGACCGGTTCGGCTCAGGTAGTAGCCCTGGGTGAAGCCCTGGCGGGAGAACACGTCCCGCAGATCCCGCATATCCGCGGCGGAGACGGTCTGGCCGTCGATGGCGGCCCGGTAGAGCCGGGTGGCCACCGCCACATATTCGGGGCGCTTCATCCGGCCCTCGATCTTCACCGAGGCCACCCCCAGGCGCTCCAGCTCCCCGACCCAGGGGATCAGGCAGTTGTCCTTGAGGCTCAGGGGATACTTCTCCTCGTAGCGGCCGAAGCCGTAGGCCAGGCGGCAGGGCTGGGCGCACTGGCCCCGGTTGCCGGAGCGGGTGCCCACCACCGCGGAAAAATAGCACTGGCCGGAATAGCACATGCACAGGGCCCCGTGGACGAAGACCTCGATCTCGATGGGGCTGTTGCGGCAGATATAGGCGATGTCCTCCCGGCTCAGCTCCCGGGCCAGCACCACCCGGCTCATGCCCATGGCCGCCGCCCGCAGGACGCCGTCCAGGGAGTGGATGGACATCTGGGTGGAGGCGTGGATGGGGACCTCGGGGGCCATCTGCCGCAGCAGGGACACCAGTCCCAGATCCTGGACAATGAAGGCGTCCACCCCCGCCTGCACGGCGGCGGTGATGGTCTGGGCCGCCTGCTCCAGCTCCCGGTCCGTCACCAGGGTGTTCAGGGTCAGATGGACCTGGACCCCCCGGACATGACAATAGCGCACGGCGTCCGCCAACTCATCCAGGGAGAAGTTTTTGGCGTTCTGTCGGGCGTTGAAGGGGCCGGAGCCCAGATATACGGCGTTGGCGCCGCTTTGTACCGCCGCGCGGAGGGAATCCATGGACCCGGCGGGAGAGAGCAGTTCCAGCATGGCAGACCTCGGGAGATAATAACATGATTGTGGAAGCTTATCATACCATACAAGCGCGGAAATTTCCAGAGCAAAACGCATTTCCCCGGGGGAAAAATTTTCCGGCCTTCGGCATTTCCACGGAGAAGTTACAGTTCGACACTCTTTTCCCGCCGCCACAAGGGGTAGTTTCAAGGTAACATAATCCCCCAAAATAACCGGCGCGCCGCCTTGAAAAGCCGGGCGTTTGTCCACATTCTCCACCGGGTTTTCCACCTGCCCCCGGGTTTTCTACCCGGGAAAAGCGTCGAAATTTCGGGGATCCCGGAAAATTTTTGTAGCTTTTCCACAGATAGGGAAAACCCCGTCGGTTTCTCCCGACGGGGCAGTTTTTTGCTTTGACGGTGTTTCCATAATCCGGGGCGGACTGCTCCCCGGGCGCGGCTCCGGCGCTGCCGCAAGCTTCCCAGGGGAGCTTTGCGGGCAGATTGCCCGCGTTACAGGCGGGAGCGGGCGGCGTCCAGGAGGGCGGTTTTTTCGTTGGGCAGCTCGCCGGACAGGACGGCCTCCAGCAGAGCGTTCAGGGTTTTGCCGACGGCAGGGCCCTTGGGGAAGCCCAATTTGAGCAGATCATTCCCGTTGACGGCCAGATCCTTCAGAGAAAAGACGGCCTCCTGAGCCAGCAGCTCCCGGGCCAGGGCCCCGAGGCGGTCGCAGGCGGCGGCCCGGCCCCGATAGTCCGGGTGGTGGGCCAGGGCGTCGGCCCGCTTCAGATCCAGCAGCCGGAAGAAGTCCTCCTCCCCCAGCTTCCCGATCAATTTCCGGATCGCGTGCTCCGCTGCAGCGTTATCATCTCCCGGTGCCTCTGGGTGGCGCACACTGTGCGCCGCTACAGGCGGGTCGATCGGATAATCGTGGAGCTCCACCAGCAGACCGACCCGGCGGACGGTATCCTTGTCAAACCGCAGACGCGTCAGGGCCGCCCGGGCCAGCTCGGCGCCGGGCCTGGCGTGGCCGTAGAAGTGGCCCCGGCCCGCGTCGTCCACCGTGAAGCAGGCGGGCTTGCCCGCGTCGTGGAGCAGGGCCGCCCAGCGGGTGATTTTATCCGGGGGCACGGCAGCCGCGGCGACGGCGCTGTGCTCCAGCACGTCGTAACAGTGATAGGGGCTCCGCTGGTCCAGCCCCGCCATGGGGGCCAGCTCCGGCAGGGGCACCGCCAGGATGGGCCAGTATTCCGTCACGATTCGCCGGACCCCGGGGCCGCAGAGCAGCTTGGTCAGCTCCACGGCGAGACGCTCCCGGCTCACCAGCTCCAGGGTGTCCCGCAGGGCGAAGGCCGCCTCCGCGGTGGCGGGGTCGATGGCAAAATCCAGCTGGGCGGCGAAGCGCAGGGCCCGGAGGATCCGCAGGGCGTCCTCCTCAAAGCGCTTGTACGGGTCCCCCACGCAGCGGATCAAACGCGCTTCCAGATCCGCCTGCCCGCCGAAGGGATCCACCAAGCCTTCCCCCTGGGGGGAGGGAGCCCCGTAGGGGCCGATGCCCACATCGGCCCGCACATTGGGGCGGATGCGGGGCGTATCGACCGGACACCAGGCCATGGCGTTGATGGTGAAATCCCGCCGGGCCAGGTCCTCCTCCAGGGAGCGGGAAAAGGCCACCGCGTCGGGGTGCCGATGGTCGGCATAGCCCGCCTCCGTGCGGAAGGTGGTGATCTCCAGCGGCAGGCCCTCCAGAAGTACCGTGACGGTGCCGTGCTTCAGCCCCGTCTCGATGATCCGCTCCCCGGCGAAGACCGCCTCGGTCTGCTCCGGCAGGGCCGAGGTGGTGATGTCCCAGTCCCCGGGCTCCCGTCCCAGCAGGGCGTCCCGGACGCATCCGCCGACCAAATACGCTTCATAGCCCGCGGCGTTCAGCCGTTCCAGCGCTGCCAGCGCCGGGGCCGGCACCACCCCTGTAGGGACGGCACTCTGCCGTCCGCCGTCTCTTGCCGCCGTGTCGGAAGGGCCGATGTGGGCATCGGCCCCTACGGCGTTGTCCCCGCCCATCACAGGGCCTCCCGGGATACCAGCCCCGCGTTGACCATCTCCTGCAGCGACCGCAGGATGCCCAGCTTGGCGTGATACCAGGTCAGGCCGCCCTGGAAGTAGACCGCGTAGGGGGGGCGGATGGGGCCGTCCGCGGAGAGCTCGATGGAGGAGCCCTGGACAAAGGCGCCCGCGGCCATGATGACCTCGTCGTCGTAGCCCGGCATGGCCCAGGGGATGGGCTCCACATAGGAGTCCACCGGGGCGGCGGCCTGGATGCCCTTGCAGAAGGCCCGCATCCCGGTCTCGGAGCCCAGCTCCACGGCCTGGATGATGTCGTGCCGGGGCTCGGCGGAGCCGGGGATCACCCGGAAGCCCAGACGCTCGTAGAGGGCGGCGGCGAAGATGGCGCCCTTCAGGGCTCCCGCCGTCACCGTGGGGGCCAGGAAAAGGCCCTGGTAGAAGCTGGGCAGGATGCCCAGATTGGCCCCCACCTCCTGGCCCAGGCCGGGGGCCGAGAGCCGGTAGGCGCAGCGCTCCACGCAGGCCTTGGTGCCCACGATGTAGCCGCCGATGGGGGCCAGGCCGCCGCCGGGGTTCTTGATGAGGCTGCCCACGCACATGTCGGCCCCCACCTGGGAGGGCTCCAGCTCCTCCACGAACTCGCCGTAGCAGTTGTCCACCATCACCAGCAGCTCGGGCTTCATGGCCTTGCAGAAGGCGATCAGATCCCCGATCTGCTCCACGGAGAAGCTGGGCCGGGTGGCATAGCCCTTGGAGCGCTGGATGGTGATGAGCTTCGTCTTTTCATTGATCGCGGCGCAGATCCCGTCGTAATCGAAGCTGCCGTCGGGGCGCAGCTCCACCTGCCGGTAGCTGACCCCGTATTCCGCCAGGGAGCAGGGGGAGGGGCGGATGCCGATGACCTCCTGGAGGGTGTCGTAGGGGGCGCCCACGGGGGAGAGCAGCTCGTCCCCGGGCAGGAGGTTGGCGGAAAGAGCCACGGTCAGGGCATGGGTGCCGCAGGTGATCTGGGGCCGCACCAGGGCGGCCTCGGTGCCGAAGATGTGGGCGTAGACCTGCTCCAGCCGTTCCCGGCCCACGTCGTCGTAGCCGTAGCCCGTGGTGGCGGCAAAGCAGGCCGCGTCCACCCGGGCCTCCCGCATGGCCAGGATGACCTTGCCCTGGTTCAGCTCGGCCATCTCGTCAATGGCGGCAAAGCGGGGCTTCAATTCCTTCAGGGCCTTTTCCCCAAAGGCGTACACCTCCGGGGAGATGCCGTTTTTTTCATAAGTCTCTAACAGCGTCATAGTTGTGTTCCTCTTGTGATCGTCGGGATTTGTCGAGATCATTCGTAGGGGCCGATGCCCACATCGGCCCTCACACCGATACGGGATAGGGCCGATGTGGGCATCGGCCCCTACGGAGCGACTCTGTCGTCGATACGTCCCCTCATCCGGCGCTTCGCGCCAC
>JAFYAB010000041.1 GCA_017540945.1 Oscillospiraceae bacterium
CCCTCCCTGGACCCTCCTCTCTTTCAAACGGCCAAAAGGGGTCATCCCCCTTTTGGAAAACCCCGAGATACCGCCCGCGCTGGCGAAAAGAACGAAATGTGATCCCGGCGTGCGTATTACGCACCGTATCTGTAAATTGTGAGCTGATCGATGTTTGCCCCTACGGCGTTCTCCTGTTTCCTTTTGCCTGTTCCCCGTTCCCTTTTGTCCTGATCAGCCTGTATGGGAAGCGCTTCAAAGTTTTTAACAATCTGAACACACGGGCCGGGAGAAGCTCCCCGGCCCGTGTGTTCGGTTTTTCTGTTCGCCGCGGGCAGATCCGCCGCCGTCGCGTCTCTCGATTTCCGTCCGGGAAAAATCGGGTCTTTGACTATGGCCTGCACCATTTCTGTTCCTCGTTTTCCTCCGATGCTTCGTCGGGGAAGTCCGGCATGCTTTCCTCCTGTTTCACCAGCTTCATCAGGGATGAAATCACCAGCGCGCAGGCGGTGAAAACGCCGCCGATCAAGAGCTGGCCGAGCCGTTTTCTGTTCATCCTTATTCCCTCCGATCCCGCTTGCTTCCCTTTTCCGGCGCCGCCCGCTCTTCTTTCGAGGCCCGGATCCAGGCGTTGTTCAGCAGCGGAGCTCGTTCCAGGAAATGCAGAATCCCCAGAACCAGCAGGACCGCCGCCAGGGCAAGGACCACGATCGCCGCTGCCAGCTCTCCGCTCTTCATTTGCTCCGCCCTCCCATTTTGATGATTGCAGAGAAAGTATAGCATATTTCGGCGCAGATTACAATCCTTCGTTTTCTCCTCGTCTGTCCTTCCGAAGAGAAACGGCCGGACGCGGGAATGCGTCCGACCCGTTTCGTCCCCGGCTCAGCGGCGGCAGTATGCTTCAATGGCGCGATTGGCGAATTCCGCCGTGCCCGGGCCGCCGACCGCGTCGATGTTTTCGGTGAATTCCCCGCCCGCGGCGTACATCTTCCCGAGCTGTGCCAGAATCCCGTCGGAGCAGTGATAGTAGTGCTCTGTGATAAAGTCCTGCACCCGTCGCACCTGCTCCTGCGCTTCCGCAGAAGCCGGGCTGCCCTGCTTCATGGCGCCGAATGCGGCAAGAAGCCCCATCAGGCGATCGCCGCTTTCCTTGAGCTCCGCCGGGCTTCGCTGACCGTTCTTTTCCTCGTACTCCCGGTATTCCGGCGTCGCGCCCCAGGAAGCCCTGGCCCGGGCCGCGTACTGCTCCAGTTTCTTTTTGTCAAAGGCTTCAAAATTCATCGGGACCCCTCCTGTCAGTTTGACGGTTTGCGCCATGCGGATCAGCCGGTCTATGTGCTCCCGCTTGATGGTCAGCAGCTCGATCTGCTGCTCCAGCGCCTTGTTCCGGTCGTAATTCGGGCTGTTCAGGATGCGTTTGATCTCCTTCAGCGGAAATTCCAGCTCCCGGAACAGCAGGATCTGCTGCAGCCGCTCCAGGGCCGCCTCGTCGTAGAGCCGATAGCCCGCCCCGCTCAGCGCCGCGGGGGGCAGGAGCCCCAGCCTGTCATAGTATTGCAGCGCCCGGACGGTAACGCCGGTGAGCTCGCTGACCTGATGCACGGTCATCATGCCGCTCCCCCCTCTCGGGCTTATTATAAACGATGACGCAGCGTCAGAGTCAAGTCTTTTTTTTGAAAAAAATGGTGGGACGGGGCCCTTGCAAAGAACGCGGTTCCATGTTATCATGGGAGCACCAAGCTCGATTCTCGGACAAAGGGGGCGGCGCCGTATGTGGATCGGACTGATCGTATTATCTGTGGTGGGGTTCCTCTGCCTCGGGGTGGGGCTTGCCCTCTGGAAGAAGCAGAAGATCGAGCTGATCCACGACTACCATACCCGGAATCTGAAGCCGGAGGATGTCCCCGCCTATGCCCGCCTGATGGGCTTCGGTATGCTGGCCATCGGCGGTGGCTGCATCCTCACGGGCGTCGTCGCCCTGCTGCTGAATGAGCCTCTGGGCTGGATCGCCCTGCCCATCGGTCTCGCGGCCGGTTTTGTCCTGTTCCACAGGGCTCAGACGCGCTACAACGGCGGATATTTCAGCTCTTGATCCTGCAAAGAGGACGCGCATCGTATTGATGCGCGTCCTTGAGCGTGTCGAAAAACTTATTTTCGACACGCTGGCAGACTGCCAAAAAGGCCGGAAGACAAGCAGCGCGTGGCCGTCGGCGTACAGAGGTACGGTAGGCCGCGCGCTGCGCAGTAAGTCAAAATCCTTGCGAAGCAAGCCGGTTCTGCGCAAACAGCACAGAAGATCGCAGCCCCTTTGCGGAATGAAACAGGAATCGCGGGGTTCAAATACGGAAGCTTGATTTTGACGGTTACGGTCTTTTTTGACAGTCTGAGGACGCGCATCGTATTGATGCGCGTCCTTCTTGGCTTCCGGGCCGGCTGCGCCTTACTTCCCGTCCGGGAAGCTGGTGAAGGCGCCCCGCTCTACCTCGGGCAGGCCGTATCTCTCCCGGGCCTCCCCCACAGCCCGGATCAGGAAGGCCATGTTCCGGGCCAGGTTCCGCATGGTCTGCAGGCCCTCCAGGTCCTTCTTCACGTCCTCGGCGCTGAAGCCGTGGACCTGGTTCCAGTAGGTGCTGGAGGCCACGGGCATCCCGCTGATGGTGAAATACTTGTTCAGCACGTCGAAGCTGGCGGTGTTGCCGCCCCGGCGGCAGGAGACCACCGCCGCTCCCACCTTCATGTGCTTGGAGTAGGAGCTGCTGTAGAACAGCCGATCCAGGAAGGCCAGCAGGGTCCCGTTGGGGGAACCGTAGTACACGGGGCTGCCCACCACAAGGCCGTCCGCCTCCCGGAACTTCGGAGCCGTCTCATTCACCAGGTCGTCAAAAACACAGCGGCCCAGTTTCCCGCACTGGCCGCAGGCGATGCAGCCGCGGATGCTCTTGCTGCCCACCTGGATGAGCTCCGTCTCAATGCCCTCCTGCCGGAAGGTTTTTTCCATCTCCTCCAGCGCCGTCGCCGTGCAGCCATGGGGGTGAGGACTGCCGTTGAGCAATAATACCTTTGTCATTTTTATTCTCCCTTCAGACGTTTCAATTCAGGTCTTCCCAGGCCCGCTGCAGCTGCTCGATGATGTCCAGATGCTGAGGGCAGGCGACCTCACAGGCTCCGCAGCCCACGCACTGGTCCGCTCCGGCGTTGCCCGACAGGATCCGGCGCATCCCCCAGTCCTTCTTCGGGTCGATGCCGTAGAGGGAGTGGTTGTTCCAGACGGAGAAAATGCCGGGGATGTTGACCCCGTTGGGGCAGGGCATGCAGTAGCGGCAGCCGGTGCAGCCGATCTTCGTGCGGCTGAGATAAGCTGCCCGCACGTCCTCCATCAGCTTCAGCTCGGCCTCATCCATGATTCCGGGCTCCACGCTGTCAAAGATGCGGAGGTTTTCCGCAATCTGCTCGGGCTCGTTGCAGCCGGAGAGCACCACGCTGACCTCCGGGTGGTTGCAGAGCCAGCGGAAGGCCCACTCCACCGCCGAGCGCTTCACCGGGAAGGCGTCGTAGAGGGCCTGGACGTTCTCCGGGGCTTTGGACAGGCGGCCGCCCAGCAGGCCCTCCATGATGACCACGGGGATGCCCTTGGACCCGGCCAGCTCCAGGCCCCTGGTGCCGGCCTGGTTGTTGACGTCCATGAAGTTGTACTGGATCTGGACCATGTCCCAATCCCAGTCATTGAGGATATACTCGAATTGATCGTAGGGGCCGTGGAAAGAGAAGCATTTGAAGCGAATCTTTCCCGCCTTCTTCATATCGTCGAAGAATTCCGGCGCGCCGATGGATCTGAAATATTCCCACTTTTCCCGGTTGATGCCGTGCATCAGGTAGAAGTCGACGTGGTCGGTCTGCAGCTTTCTCAGTTCCTCTGCCAGCAGAGCTTCCATCTCCTCCCGGTTGTGGACGGCCTCCATAGGCATCTTGGTGGCAATGGTGACCTTTTCCCGGTAGCCGTCCCGCAGGGCCTTGCCCAGGACAATCTCCGAGGTCTTGTCCAGATAGACGTAGGCGGTGTCAATGTAGCTGACGCCCCCGTCGATGGCCTGACGGATCAGCGCGACGGCCTTCTGCTCGTCGATGACGCTGTCGCCGGAGGCCGCGCCGTTGAAGCGCATACAGCCCAGGCCGAAGGCGGAGCTTTGGATGCCCAGCTTTCCCATACTGCGGTATTTCATCTGTTGTTCCTCCCTTTCCATGATAACTGGTCGTTGACAGGTTCTTTGCTCCCGTGTATAATGATTCTAAACCTTAAAGTTCGCTCTAAGTCAAGAGCTTTTGGAGGATTTTTCATGTATTCGATTCAGGAAGTGAGCAAAATCACCGGCCTTTCTGCCCACACCCTCCGGTTTTACGAAAAGGAAGGGCTCCTGGGCAGCGTGGAGCGCGGTCCCAGCGGCTTTCGCCAATATACCGACGGGGATCTGGAGGTCCTGAGCGGAATCCGCTGCCTGAAAAACACCGGTATGTCCCTGCAGGAGATCGCCCGCTTTCTCGCCCTTTCCCGGGAGGGAGACGCCACGCTGGGCCGCCGGGTGGCCCTGCTGCAAGCCCACCGGGAGGAGGTCCTGGCCCGAATTGCGGAGATGCAGATCCATCTGGACAAGGTAACGCAGAAGCTGGACGACTACAGCAAGAAGCTCCGGGCCTATGAGGCCTCGGAGAAGACGCTGAGCACGCCGGAGCCCGTCGCCATGGACCCCGCCGAAGAAATCCCCTGCCCCTAAGTCCGGGAAAAAAGTGCTTGGGGGCTTGACAAAGCCGGTCATGCTGTGTTATAATGCAGCAAACTTGAAAGAACATGCAAGTTCGAAAAGGAGAACGCCGCTATGACACAGCTTCGCCCGGTGCAGGCTCTGATGCAGACCATGCGCATGTGCAGCATGTGCATGGCTTTTTGTGCGCAGATTTCCGGGTCGTTCTCCAAAGCAGAGCCGATTGATACCGCTGCATAGCGGCTGAAACTGTCAACTGCCGGGAGACTTCTTCGGAAGGCTCCCGGTTTTATATTTCTACGGAACACATGAAAGGAGAATTCCCATGAAAAAGCATCTGACTCGAATCCTTGCGGCCGCGCTGGCCGCCCTGCTGCTGCTCGGTCTTTCCGCCTGCGGCAAATCCGACGAAGGCCTGACCATCGCCATTCCCAACGACACCACCAACGAGGCCCGTGCCCTGCTCCTGCTGGAGAACCTGGGGCTCATCAAGCTCAAGGCCGGCGCCGGCATCACCGCCACGCCCCTGGATATCGAGGAAAACCCCCACAAGCTGGTCTTCCAGGAAGTGGAAGCCGCGCAGCTGCCCAACGTGAAGCAGGACGTGGATTACGCCGTCATCAACTCCAACTACGCCATCCAGGCCGGCCTGAACCCCACAAAGGACGCCCTGGGCATCGAAGGCTCCGCTTCCGCCTACAGCAACATCCTGGCGGTCAAGGCAGGCAATGAGAACGCCCCTCTGGTGCTGGCCCTCAAGGCCGCCCTGGAAAGCAAACAGGTGGCAGATTTCATCGCCGGCAAGTATGACGGCGCCGTGGTCTCCGTGGTGGACCAGCCCACCGACGGTTACGATCCCAGCCTGGACTACGAAGCCCTGGCCGGCCAGTCCATCTCTGTGGCCGCCTCCCCCACGCCCCACGCGGAGATCCTGGAAATCGCCGCCGAGATCCTGAAGGCCAAGAATATTGAACTGAAAGTCCAGGTCTTTACAGACTACGTGCAGCCCAACAACGTGGTGGAGAGCGGAGAGCTGGACGCCAACTATTTCCAGCACGTTCCTTATCTGGACGACTTCAACAAGGAGAACAACACCCATATCGTCTCGGTGTCCGCCATCCACGTGGAGCCTCTCGGCATCTACGGCGGCAAGCAGAGCTCTCTGGAGCCGGTCAAGGCCAAGTGACGAAGCGCTGCGGATCGTCGCCTGTTACGGCGGCAGATCCCAAAACGGAGGCGTCTTATGATCGAGCTGAAACAAGTTAGCAAAGAATTTCTGACTCCCGACGGGCGGGTGGAGGCTCTGAAAAACGTGTCGCTCCAGATCCCGGACGGAGATATCTTAGGGATCATCGGCATGAGCGGCGCCGGAAAGAGCACCCTGGTTCGCTGCATCAACCTGCTGGAGCGGCCCAGCTCCGGCAGCGTGGAGATCGACGGGGTCCGGCTGGAAAGCCTGTCGGACCGGGAGCTCCGGCAGCTGCGCCGGCAGATCTCCATGATCTTCCAGGGCTTCCATCTGCTGATGCAGCGCAGCTGCCTGAAAAACGTGCGCTTTCCCCTGGATCTGGCCGGGGTTCCCCGGGCCGGGGCCAATCGGCGCGCCATGGAGCTGCTGGAGCTGGTGGGGCTGGCGGACAAGGCTGCGGCCTACCCTGCCCAGCTCTCCGGCGGGCAGCAGCAGCGGGTCGCCATCGCCCGGGCCCTGGCCACAGACCCCAAGATCCTGCTCTGCGACGAGGCCACCAGCGCCCTGGATCCCAACACCACCAGCTCCATTTTGGAGCTGATCCGCAGCATCCATGAGAAGCTGGGTCTGACGGTGATCGTCATTACCCACCAGATGAGCGTGGTGGAGCAGATCTGCCGGCATCTGGCCATCCTGGACCAGGGCGAGGTGGTGGAGCAGGGCGAAGTGACCGAGATCTTCTCCCATCCCCAGTCCACCGCCGCCAAGCGGCTGGTCTTCCCGGACGAGAACACCGAAACCGCCCTGCCTGCCCGGGCGGGTGAGCGCCTGATCCGGGTGGTCTTCAACGGGGCCGCCGCCACCGGCTCCCCGCTGATTGCCAGAATGGCGGCCCAGAAGGGCGTGGAGGCCAACATCGTCTATGCCTCGGCCAAGAGCATCGGCGATAAGGTCTACGGCTCCATGCTCCTGGGCCTGCCGGACGACGACGCCCAGCTCCGGGTGGCGAGAGACTATCTGACAAGCATTCCGAATGTCGTGATCGACGAGGTGAGCTCCCATGCTGGATGAACTATTTTCCCCTGAAGCCCTGGCCGAAGCCTGGCGGATCATCCGTTCGGAGTTCGCCGTCGCCCTCTGGGAAACCGTCTACGTAACCATTCTTTCCACCGCTTTCGCCATCCTGATCGGGCTTCCCCTGGGGGTCCTGCTGGCAACCGGCGAGAAGGACGGCGTTCTGCCGCTGCCGGCCTGGCTGCTGCGGCTTTTGAACGTGGTGATCAATCTGCTGCGTTCCATTCCCTTTCTGATTTTGATGATCGTGGTCTTCCCCCTGACCCGCCTGCTGGTGGGAACCGTGGTGGGAACCGCCGCCTCCGTGGTACCCCTGGTGGTGGCAGCCTTCCCCTTTGTGGCCAGGCTGGCGGAGAGCAGCCTGCGGGAAATCAGCCCCAACACCGTGGAGATGGCCCGCAGCATGGGGGCCTCCGGCCTGCAGATCGTCACCCGCGTCATGCTGCCGGAATGCGTCCCTGCCCTGGTCTCCAATGCCACCATCGCCGTCACCACCATCCTGGGCTACTCCGCCATGAGCGGCATCCTGGGCGGTGGCGGACTGGGCAAGATCGCCATCAACTACGGCTACTACCGCTATAAGTATCTGGTCATGATCGTCGCGGTGCTCCTGCTGATCCTCCTGGTCCAGCTTTTCCAGTCCCTGGGCACGGCTCTGGCCCGCCGTCTGGACAAGCGCCTCCGGCAGAGCCGCTGAGACTTTCCCCGCTTGCAAAAGCGACGTGTTCATGCTATAGTAGTCCCATCCTGAAAAGCGGGAGCACGGAAGCTATGCAATACAAAATCATCGACCGGGAACACTATTACCGCAAAGGCGTGTTTCGTCACTTCTCTGAGGACTGCAAGTGTTCCGTATCCATGACGGCCCGGGTGGACGTCACGGAGCTCGTCGCCTGCTCCAAGCGGACGAGCACCAAATTCTATCTCAATTTTCTCTATGTCCTCTCCAGGGTCCTGAATTCCCGGGAGGACTACAGGATGGGCTGGCTCTGGCAGACGGAGCAGCTGATCTGCTGGGACGTGATCCATCCCACCCAGTACGTCTTCCACGAGGACACGGAGACCTGCACCCCCGTCTATTCGGAATACTGCGAAGACTACGAGCGCTTCTATGCCAGAGCGCTGGAGGATCTGGAGCGGGGCAAGCAGAGCCGGGAATACGGGTTGGACGCGGCGAATCACCCGAACTGGTTCGACGCCTCCTATCTCTCCTGGCTGTCCTATGACGCGCTGCACATCGAGCTGCCGGACGGCTATCTGTTTTTCTCCCCCATCGTCAACTGGGGAAAGTACCGGGAGGAGAACGGGAGACTGATGATGCCGGTGAGCGTCCGCCTCAATCACGCCGTCGCCGACGGCTATCTGGTCGCCCTGGTCTTCCGCCTGCTGCAGCGGGAGATGGACGCCTTCGCAGCCCTGCGCTGAGCCCCTGCCCGGTCCCGGGGCCGCCCTTTTCCATCCACGTCAGGAGGATCGTCTATGGAACGCTCAACCGGCCTTCGCTTTGAGCCCCTGCGCGAAGCCCACGACGCCGCCATCGCGGCGCTGATCCGCGAAAGCCTGCGGGCCCGGGGTCTGGATATCCCGGGGACCGCCTACTTTGACGCGGCGCTGGACCATCTGTCCGAATACTACCGGCAGCCCGGCCGGGCCTACTACGTCCTGCTGCAGGGCGAAGCCGTGGTCGGCGGCGTGGGGCTGGCGGAGTTCCGCGGCGACTGCTGCGAGCTGCAGAAGCTCTATCTGGCGGACGCCCTGCAGGGCCGGGGCCTCGGCTATGCGCTGATCCAGCGGATCGAGGACGAGGCCCGGGCGCTGGGCTACCGCAGCATCTATCTGGAAACCCATACCAATCTGGCCGCTGCCATCCACGTCTATGTGCGCGCCGGGTATCAGGAAATCCACCGCCCGGCGGGGGTCGTCCACAGCACCATGAACAAGTTTTATCGGAAGCAGCTTTGAACCCGGCACGTCGCCGCGGGCAAGTCGTTCCATTCCACGGAGCGTGGCTTGCGTTCCCGTCCCGTCTGTGCTATTGTGATTGCAGAAGGAGGCGAGCGTTATGGATCGATATGTGACCGGCGCTGTGATCCGCAGACTGCGGGAGGGCAAGAGGCTGACCC
>JAFYAB010000085.1 GCA_017540945.1 Oscillospiraceae bacterium
ATTATAATGCGTGCGCAAGTTTTTGTCAACAACGAACAAGCGTCAGCGGAATAAGAAACGCTTATGCGGCACTTTGCAGGCTTCGCTGTCCACATCAATCTCCAGCTCGTAGCGGCCGCAGGCATTGATGATGGTGGTTTCTCCGTTCTGGCAGATCCGCTGGGAGAAGGTTTTGTAATTCAGGTGCTGGTGTCCGTGGATGAAGTATTTGGGCTTGTATTCCTCCATCAGCCAGTTGAAGCAATCAAATCCCCGATGAGCGGGATCGTCCCCGTCGCCGAAGCCCCTGGCAGGCGCGTGCGTCAGGACAATGTCGACGCCGCCCGCTCTTTTGATGGCCCAGCGAAGCTTTCGGATCCGGCGTTCCATCTGCTTTTCGCTGTACTGGTGGGGCGTACCGCTGTAAAGCACACTGCCGCCAAGCCCCAGAATCCGCAGGCCCCTGCAGACTGTAAGCTTGCCGTCAATGCAGTCGCAGCCCTCGGGCACGTCTGTCTCATATCGGACGTCATGGTTGCCGTGGACATAGAGCAAGGGCCGATTTGCCATGGTGACCAGAAAGCGCAGGTAGGCGGGCTTCAGGTCCCCTGCCGAGAGAATCATATCGTACCCGGAGAGCCTGCCGGGCTGATAGTAATCCCAGAGATAGGGCTCCTCCTGATCGGAAACCAGCAGCAGTTTCACAACTGTTTTTCCTCCTTCACGGTGGTGATGTCGTCCCGGTACAGGCCCAGCAGGCGGACCATCTCCCGGGCACCGGGCAGCAGCTCCTCAAAGCCGGGGATCGTCCCGTCTACGTTGTCGCAGAGCCAATCCATTCGCATCAGGGTCTCGGGGCTGAGTCCCGTCTCTCCGTCGCATCGCAGCACGCCGGCTTGGTCGAAGATCCGGCTGCGGAAGGGCTCAACTCTGCCCTCAGCCAGGCCGCGCTTCAACATCAGCGCCAAGCTCCGGACGCCATAGGGCAGGCTGTCAGAAAGGCGAACATCCACGACGCCGCTGTCCAGACCAAACCAAAAATTGACGGCCTTGTCGGCAGGGCCGGTCTCCAGGCTGCCCTTGAGGGCGGAGCGGACCAGTTTTTCATACAGAGCGCCCCAGTTCCAGCAGGGAACGGCCAGAGGCGTCCAATCTCCGCTGCCGCCGTCCAGCCAGGTACCCCACTCAAAGGCCCAATGTCCGTCCTCAGGACCGACGGCCTCGCGGTTGGAGATCACAGAGATGCCCCGACGGCGCAGCTCTTCGGCGCAGTCCCGGCGGGTGCATGACCAGAGCAGATCCACACGGGCCCGGGGATTGACCATACGGACACCCAGAGCAAAGGCGTTGATGGCAGCAGGCTCGCCGAAAATGGGATAACCGGAGATATAACCCACCCGGTCGTTGGCGGCCATCGCGCCGGCTATGGCGCCGGTGATAAACTTGCACTCGTAGATCCGGCTGTAATACATGGTGACGCCGGTATAGGGCTGGGAAAGGGCGCAGTTGAAAACCTTCACGTTTTTATACATCGCCGCGATCTTCCGGCAGGCGTCAATCATGGGAGGCGTGGTTGCAAAGATCAGCTCGGCCCCATCCTCCACGGCGCCGGACATGGCGGCAAAATAGTCCCGCTCCTTAGCGATATAGGTCATGGCCTCTACCCTGCCCTCCAGAGCCTCCACCATGGCCTGGCGTCCCAGCTCGTGTGCGTTGGTCCAGCTGCTGGTCTTGGGATCGAAGCCATAGATAAAGGCTACCTTGATCTTTTCCGGCTGGCTGACAGCGGTAATGATCTTGGATACCAGACTCATGTCTTTCTTCGGAAGCTCCGCCTGGACCTCGATGGAAGGGATCTCCTGCTCGTTCTGGAGCTTCATATCCGTCCAAAGCGCCGCCACATTATCCACCAGCTCGGACATGCCCATCTCCTTGATGTCGGAGAATTTGAATACCTGGAGCCAGACCAGCAGCGCCTCTGCCGGGGCTGCCGGCTGCTTTTTCATCTTGGCGTAAGCGTCCTGGAAGCGGGCGAAGCCGGATCGGAAGCTGCGGCGCTCGTCCTCGGTCCAGATGTGATCCTCTTTCATGCCCAGGGCGGCCTGCAGTTTGGCATAGCTGCCGGGCTTTTCCATGCTGAGCCCATAGAGGCCGGACAGGTTGAAGAACTGCAGAAACTCATAGTAGAGCTTGATCTCCGGGTCTTCGCTGCGGGCGGGCAGCACCCGGATCACATTGGCGGCCACGGTGGGCGCGTCAAAGCTCTTCAACACGCTGACCCGCTTGTTGCCCTCCTGGACGTAGAACTTTCCAAGGAATTCATAGGCCAGGATGGGGTCGCGGATGCCCTCCTCCATGTGGGCCTCGCAGAGGCGGATCCATTTTGTGGCAAACTCGCTGTCCATGTCCAGCAGGGGCATGAAATTCCCGGCCAGCGCCGCGGTACGGCCGGCGGAGCGGGTCCCGACGATAAGCTCGGTCGGGATGGTCAGCAGGCCCAGCTCGACTCTGCCCACAGTCTCATAAGCGCTCTCCACCTCGTCGAGAACGGCAGGATAGGGATTGGTCCCCTGGGCCAGGGCGTTTTTCATATATTTCTGCCCGTTTTTCAGGGCTTTCATGTATTGTTCAGATGCTTCGTAACTCATTCAGGTCCTCCTTTGATCAGGACGTGTAAAAGATTGCCAAGTAAATTTTACCACATTCTGCAAGAGCGGTCAAGCCATAAAAACCCACAAGGAACAAGCGTTCCCCGTGGGTTCTTTGTTGCATTATTTGTCATTTTCCGCGCTCGATGACGCCGTAGGTCTTCAGGAGCTTCACCCGCTCCTTGCCGATGCGGAGGGAGGCGGCAGGGCTCTGCTTGCCGTATTTGCCACGCTCCTTGAAATAGGTCCCCACACGGCTGGCCCAGGCCACCGGCAGCAGCCACGGCTTGGTCTCCAGATAGGGGTAGCGGCCGGAGAGCTTCTTTGCCGAGGGAAAAAGCGTCTTCGCCAGGCCGCCGGAGCGGGTCTTTCCCTGGTTCTCGTCGGCAACGGCGCCCAGGGTGATGTTGGCGCTGTGGAGGCGGTCGATGTCCGCGCCCACCAGGCCGGCGGCCAGCACGTCCTCTAACAGGGCGGACTCATCCACGCCCGGGAGCGCAAAGGCCATAGGCTTCGAAACGCCCAGGTACTTCTCCCCGATCCGGAAGAGGGCGGCGGTGAAGCGGTCGCAGCGCAGCTCGGCGCAGATCCCGGAGATCTTCCCAAAGTCGATCTCCTCCGTATACTGCCGGGCGTAGAGGCAGACGTCCGCCACGATGCGCAGGCCGAAGCCGCTGAACAGGAAGTGCTTGAAGGCGTGGAGGATCAGAAAGAGCAGGTGGTCCGTTGGCGCCAGGGTTTTCAGAGTCACGTCCTGGATCTGCACGGGGACGGCACGGTCCAAGGCGCCTTCAAAAGGCGCGTTGAAATTGAGAAAAGTGTCGGACTCGGGGTCGAAGAGCCGCTTGTGCAGCTCAATGTAGAGGGGGCTGTTCGGCTTGTGGTAGCTGAGCTCCCAGCCCTTCTCCCGGTCGGCGTCGGATTCGTCGGCTGTCATGCCCAGCTCCAGCAGGGCGGCGTGATAGGCGGCGGCCTGATCGTCTGGGATCAGCAGGTCGTCGTCCACGGAGGGACGGAGCAAGGGTTTGGGCCAGAGGGAACGGCAGACGCAGCCCTTCATCACCACGGGTTCCAGCCCGCGGGCCTGCAGGGCTAGAATCAGGTTCAGGAATTCGTTTTCCTGGATCGCCTGCCGGGCAACCTGCTCCAGAACGAGGACTTTCCATTCAGGGGACCCCTCATCCGTCACGGCCTTCGCCGTGACACCTTCCCCCTCGGGGGAAGGCTTTGTTTGATTTGGTGCAGAGACGGGATGGAGGGCGGCGCGGCAGGAGGGCAGGGCGCAGGCGGCGTCGAGAATAAGGGGGAGGAGTTTGTGGGCCTCCGCGCGGCGCAGGAAGTCCTGCCATTCCTCCGGCATCAGGGCAGGGTCAGCAGGCTGCTTCTCCCGCAGCGCTGCGGCAAGAATCGCAAGCAAAGCTGAATCTTTATTCGTCAAAGGATTCTCGCCTCTTTTCTCTGAATCATTTTTCTTATATTATTGTATCACAAAGCGGAATAATGGTCAAGCTAAAACCCACAAGGAACATCTGTTCCATGTGGGTTTTGTGTGCAAATATCGTTGTTTTTCCAGGTCCTGATCCGTTTCTCTGCTCTGTTTTTTGCAATTCCAAAGAGAGCGGTGCTTGAAAACCCAGATCATTCTATCTTAACAAGATAGCCTTTCTCACATAGCTTAGACAGAATGAAATCGATTTTTTCCCGGATTTCCGGTTCCGATCTCCTTGACATCATTTGATAGTATCCACTGATCCGTTCGACTGTCTCGCCATGCTCCAGCAATGCCCAAAGCATAACCCAGGGAGGCGGAATCATCTGGATCGATTTACAAACGTCATAAACAGCGCGGGTCGGTATCAATACGAAAGAGTCGCAAATTTGCGTCGCAACGATGCCCTCTCTCGGCTTATATTCAGCCATACTTAATTCCTCCTCTTTCGTTTTCTCTATTAGAAAACAGATTCCAGAAGCAGCCTTGTGGAGGCAGGCACTTCGTTGGAAACAAGCTTCCAGATCGGGACCGCATAGAGCAGCCGGGTAATCATAGAAGCGACGCGGCAGACGTTTTCCGGATCCCAAGCGGATTGAATGACGTGGTTGTAAAACGGAATTCCGGCTTCCTGTTCCGTCAGGGAATATAGTTTGTTCTGCGGTCCGCGTTCCAGCATAATGATTCCCGACAGAGGTGCGGCGGCCGCGCCTTTCCAGTTTTCCTTGCCGTTCCAAGGGGATGAGTGGACAATAATTTCTTTGTCATGAAATGACAATATCGGGCGGTCGCCGCAGATGATCCCGAACTCTCCGGGACGGAGTTCCTGGAGGAAGCTGGCCTGGGTGGACTTCCCTACCCCGCTTTCTGCGCAAATCAAAAAGGCCCGATTTCTCCAACGCAGGGCGACGCCATGGAGGATTACACGATCGAAAGGCAGCAGCGCATCGGAAAAATATTCCGTCAGCATACTGTATTCCGTGTGGGGACAGTCCTCCATGCCGTCGGCCAGGTATTCCGTCCAATCCGCCGGGGGAATGGAGACCGGGACAGCGGCCGTTACGGTAAGACCGGCAGCAGCCTGCGCAGGGGCGCCGTCCAAGGAAAAGTCGGAGAAAAAATGAGCTGTCTGGGGATAACGCGGTTGATAGGCCAAGCAGACGCCGGCCAGTTCCAAGTAATTCATGTTGGTTACCATATTATCAAAAGGACTTGTTAGGCGACAGGGTGCCCGACTGCGAGACGTGGGGCAGGCATGGAAAAAAGAAGGTATCACTGAGCAATACCTTCTTTTTTCGATACCATCATGGATTTTGTGTATATTGCCAAACGCTGGGCTGATTAGACTTGCGGTAGCTGGTTGCTTTTATGGCAAAACCTTTGGATAACAGCCATTCAAACTCGTCATCGTCGATCGTATAGCCGATGGCACAAACATAACCGGTATCAGGATCTTTAAATTCAAAGTTTTGGTAAAGGTCATTGGGCGTTTGACCCTCATATTGTTCCCAATCGTCAGGCTCAATTCCTGTAAGAATCGTAAACGGGAGCCCACTGAGATCACCAGGATTCGGTGTTGTCATATTTCTTCCTCCTTCATTTTTTTAGTTGCCGCCAAAACCGACGGATCCGTCAACATTTACGGTATAATCTGAAATGATTTCATATTCATCGTCGTCCGTCTCTTCGGAACCATTGGAGATCGTTTCGGATGAAGCCAGGTTTTCACTTGTATCATCTGCATCGTCCTCTGTCTTTTCGGAGCCATCGGAGCCCGCTTCGGATGAAGCCAAGTCTTCACTTGAATCATCCGGCACATCAGACGGGTTGACCGTCTCGTCGTCAGAAACTATTTCGGTGCTGCCAGAGGAATCAGCAGCAGGCTGCTTCCCCGTATTCGCGACCGTCGGCAGGGTCACAACCTGTTCGGTCTCCTGCTTCTCTTCCGTACAGCCCACAAGAACTGTGCTTAGAAGCAGCAAAAGAACCAATAAAATACTCAGATTGTTTTTCATCTTTTCGATCTCCTGTCGGTTTCAGCTTCGGGTCCATCGGGGGCGTTGCGCCCCCGACGGAGCTTGGTTGATCTCAGTTGCCGCTGGGGTTGTAAGTGTCCCAGGTGCAAGTTCCGTTCCCCTGGTATCCATTTTCATAGAATCCCGTCAGATAGTCCATATCCTTATCCATGGGGATGGGATTGTCCTTCGACTGATTATACTGGTTTCCGCTATTGAAATAGTCACCTGTTGCTTCTTCCTTCGCTCGCACCAGAATGATAGTCGACCAGTAGCCCGCGGGCACGGTGCAAGAGTAGATATTACCGGATTCCTTAGTAAGCTCTACCCAATTATGGGCAGCGTTATTGGCGTCGCCCATGAAGAAGTCGACCATCTGCTTACAGCCGCTATTCGACCACCAGCTCGGCATATCCGTTCCGCTGGGGCTAAGGTTGAAATACATCTTCTCGGTGCCGTCGAAGTGTCTTGACTCCACATCGGTCCAGGTGATCTTGTACGGTCCGTCATCGAGGATATAGGTCAGGTGGTTTTGGGTAACTTCGACGCCGTCCAGGGTCTTCCACTTGGGATCAACAGCGAAGGTGCCGTTGTTGTAGGCCGCGACCGCGTCGGCGCCCAGCTGCTTGATGATCAGGTAGCCGTTACTCAGCTTGGTGTTCATATCATGGGCCGTTATGGTGAGGGAACCCCAGTCCTTCGTTTTGACCGTAAAGGTCGAGGCGACGGTCAGCTCAGTTCTTGGGATGTCCGTCCCATCCAGCTCGTAGCCCAGGTAGGAGTACCCAACATCGTCAATCACGTTCAACAGGTAGATGTCAATGATCTTATTCTTGTTGTGGTAATCCCTGATGTAGACGATCTTATTCTGCAGGTAGGAATCCGGGACTTCCTTCAGGTAGTAAACTACACTTCCCTGAGGAGACAGATTGGTGCCGATATCAGCTTCCTCAGAAGCCTTATACGCATCCGCTCTCTTCCAGCTGCGGACAGAGCCGTCGTACGGTACCGCACCTTCGACAGCGCATTGCTTGTCTGCAGCATAAACTGCTTTGAAGGTCGCATTGAAAACAGTCGTTGAATCCAACTCTGCGTAGTTCTTGTAGTAACCACCGTAAAGATATCCGGTCGGAACCATGCTCTGCAGGTTGACTTTCTCGCCTTTGATAAGCGGACGGGCTTCGACAATACCGGTAGAAGAATGGAACACGTAATAGTACGGCGTCGTGGACCAGACTGCGACCATGACATCATACGGAGTCTTTTCGTCCGCGCCTACGTGCGTGACGGGTCTGCCTTCAATGGAGGGGTCGTCATTGTGGACGGTGAAGTAGTTATTAGCGTGGTCGGCGTCAGCGACGTTGAACTTCAGCCACACGTCGTCTTCCGCAACTTCCTGCGGATTGAAGCTCGCAATGGTCTTATCCTGGTTGAAGTTGATGACCTGCTGCTCCGACAGCTTCACCCAGCCCATGAAGACGTATCCGGCAGGATGCGTGAAGAGATCGGGTTCGATGGGAATGGGCGCGTTGACGGGAGTCTCGTCGGATTCAACGTACTCGTTTTCAATGCCGCCTGTGGTCGTGCCGTCCAGGGTGCCGCCGTTGCCGTACCAGATCACGTGGGTGGGAGCCGGCGGGGTGATGGGGCCGAACTCCGCGCGGAGCTGGACGGTATAGACCATCTGCGCTCTGCCTTCATTGTCAACAACCGGGTTGTTATTGTCATCCAGCAGAGGCTCGATCTTGGCGTTTTCGGCCTGGACGTTGAAGTTCGCGCCGGGATAAATGATGGAGCCCTCGATGTCCGCATACTCGCCGGTGGCGTCGTTATATTTCTGCATGACCCAGTAGAGGAACTGCTCGTTCTCCGGATCGTCGGGGGTGACAGCCTCCTGGGCGACGGCGATGCCGTTCTCCTTGTAGAGGAGGGCGTCCGTCGGATTGGGGCTGCTGCAGTTGGAGTCGTAGGCAACGTAGATGCCCTTGGAGCCCTCCAGGACCTTACTCCACTTGCAGTAGAGATCCAGCTTGCGGGTGATCCATCCACGGTTGACGTCCTTGTTGATGCCGGCGTCCGTCAGAAGGCCCCACTTGTCCATGGGGATGTTGTCCACCTCATGCGTCTCCGGATCTTCCTGCGTGGCAATATTGTCCGTCATGTCCTTGGTCTTGTCGTAAGCCGGGGTCGCGGGGACGGTGTCGTCGGTCAGACGGGTGTCCTTGTTGTAGGGTACCGTGAGCGCCTCGTCGGTGTACCAGCCGATGAACTCATAGCCGGTGCGGAGGCCGGACGGGATGGAGACCTTGCCGTTGTAGGCGATACGGAAGTTCGTCGCCTGGCTCTCGGAGCCCCAGTCCAGGGTCTCGTCGCGGACGCCGTTGATGGTAGCGTTGGGATGGAGGAAGACACGGTACTCGATCTGGCGCCACTTGGCGTAGACCTTGACGCCGTTCAGCGGCATCGTGGTGAAGGTACACGGCTGCGTGCAGGTCTCGTCATAATACCAACCCTCAAAAACGAATCCCGTTTGGGCGTTCGGCACGTAATAATCGTCGCCGTCCTTGTTGTAGGAGGTGATATCCGCGCCGTAGAGGATTTTTGCGGAGTTCTTATAGAAGCCTGCACTCGAGATATCCAGCTTGTTGTTCCGGCCGTCCACATAGAGGCCATCCCAGAAGGCGATGTCGTAGCTTCTGCGGGTGTAATAGCAGTAGACGTTTCTTGCGCTGCTGTTTCTCCAAATATTGTTCTGTGCGTTTCCGTTGGAACTGTACGCTTCGGGCGGATAGTCAGTTCCATTCTCTCCGCCCTTGTAGAAGCCAACCAGATCGATGTAGTCCTCGGCTTCAGTAAAGAAGTTGTAGTTTGCATCAACGGACTTGTACTCAACGAAACCCATCCCTCTGTAAGTCCTGGTCGGTGTTTCGTTCGGGAGCGCTTCCACGTAGTAATGGATCGTCTTTGTGGAGTGGTCGGCAGTATCCAAATGGAAGGTAACATCCGCATCGGGCATGACGTCGATGTAGATCAGCACCTCGCTGTAGGGCGTATCGCTCTGGGGATCCCAACGCTCACCGTTGTTGTAGGTCGTGCCGTTTGTGCCCACAATGGGGAAGTTGTCTCCGATGTTCTGCTCGTAGAGGGCTTTTATCGTTTTAATTGTGGTCCAGCCAGCCGCGTGATATTCATAAACCGTGGGGTTGGCAGTGGACGACCTGATCAGGTAGTATTTTGTACCGGAGATCTGGTTGACATTTGTCCAGGTACCGTTGTAATATGCCTGCCATGTACGATCCTGGCGTCTCAGACTATATACAGTATTATCGATCAGGAGGAAATAAGTGCCTTCACTTTGATTTCCGTATACAGTCGGTGCAGTCGTTCCGAAGCTGTGATAAAAGTAGTCCTGATTATCTTTAACATCAAGTGTGTAGCGCGTACCATTACTTGCATAGAAATAGTAATCAACTTCACTGTTTGCCCAAGCATCCCAGTCGGGGTCCGAGACCTCATAATAGCCTGCACTCATTTGTACTTGGAACTGCAGCTCATGCTCATTCCGGTCAAAATGCACGTGTGCAACCGTGCCGCCGGCGGGCTTGACGTTGACGTCGGTATCGTACTGGCCCAGGTGGAAGCCATCGTAGCTATAGGTCTGGCCGTTGACGGTGCAGCTGGTCTCGCTGGTGTTCGTGACCGGGTTGACCGGATCGGTGGTGGAGCCGGTCATCGGGACAGCCGCCACGAAGTCATAGCCATCGCCGTTGATGTTCTGCTTCCAGATGACGACGGTATAGCTCGCAGTCGGAGACTGGATCCACTTGGCGTAGAGAACGGTACGGTCGGTGATCTTATTGCCGAACACAAATTCCTCGCCGGTGGGGGCCGCGCCTTCAGAGGCGGGAGCGCCGGTCCACCAGCCGTCGAAAGTGTAGCCGGGACGGGTCATCTCCAGATCGGGCTCCCGGGTGACCTCTTCCTGCTTGATGAAGATGGGGGCGTTGTAGGTGGCGCCGTAGCCGTTCTCCTCAAAGACCAGCCAGTGGCCCTTGGAGACGTCATTGGAGAAGGTGACGTCGCCGTCGATGACCATGACGGTGCCCTGAGGATAGGGCTCGCTGACCTCTTCGCCGTCGTAGGTGGGCTCCTTGCCCTCTTCCATCACAACGTGCGTATCGCCGTTCGAGTCCTTCTGCGGGATCCAGCCCTCGAAGTTCTCCTCCTGGGAAAGAACGGTGTAGTCCTGGGACACCACGTAGGTCGCCTCGGTTTCGCTGGGGAGCATGATCGCGTTCTCGGACGCCAGGGTGACGCCGGTCTTATCGATGTAGGTCACCGTAAAGACGCCGTAGATCATCGCATAGATGTTGATCACGTCACCGTCCGTCATGGCTCTCTTCTCGAGATAGGTGCGGATCTTATCGACCGAGTAAGCTCTGGTGGTGGTGGAATAGTTCTTGCCGTAGTGCTCCGTGTCGTAGTTCTCGTCCGCTCCATTCACGTTGGCTGCGGCCTCGTCGATGGTCCAGCCGGCAAAGAGCTGGTTCTCGCTCAGCACGTCGCCGACGCCGGGGTCGGTAAAGAAGGCTTCCATCTCCTCCAGCGTGTCGCTGTTCTTGACGTAGTAGGTCCTGACAGGCTCCGCGCCCTCTTCCAGGGAGCGGTAGAAGTTGACGGTGGCGCGGGCTTCGGGCAGCGTGCTGCCGTCAACGATGACGTAGATCGAGAAGTCCTTGGCGAAGAAGCGCAGGGCTTTCTGACCGCCGCGGTTGACGGAGACCAGGTCGGAGCTGATATACTCCACAGTGCCATCGTCCTTGACGTGGAGCACAACCGGACTCTTGAGGGTCTCAAGACCGTCGACAAGCAACTGCACCTCAACGTTGGCGCTGGGCTCGACCTCTTCGCCGTCCCGGAAGAAGGAGATGTCCGCCGCGGCAAAAACCGCAGTTCCGATGTCCGCAGTAATGGTCGCCAGAACCGCGTTGTCCGTGACACGGGTCGTAGACATATCGGAATTCTCAGGCAGAGCGCCTTCGGGAGCGTTCACGGTGATGCTGATGTCCTCGCCGGCTTCGCCGTTGAAATTCTGGGCGGGCATGGGCCAGGTGGGAGTGGGCTCAGGCTCTTCCTGCTTGGGCTGACGCAGCAGGTCCAGACGCATCAGGATCTGCGCCAGCTGGGCGCGGGTGGTGGTGTTCTTGGGACGGAAGGTGCTGTCGTCAAAGCCGGCGATCAAGCCGACTCCGGTGCAGTACTGCACGGCCTCACGGGCGTACGCAGACACGCTGGCCATGTCGGAGAAGGTGCGGTCAATGGTATTCTCCAACTCGATGCCGGCGGCTTGGATGTAGGCGTAGAGTATGGTGCAGAGGTCCTGCCGGGTAATGGCGCGGTTCGGCGCAAAGCGGTTGTTGCCAACGCCGGACACGATATCCTGCTTCGCTGCCCAGGCAGCCGCGCCGGTGTACCACTTGCAGGGCGCGACGTCTACGAAAGCAGTGTAAATGTTGTCGACCCCTACATCCGCAACGCGGGTCAGGACCGTGACCATCATGGCACGGGTGACCTGTGCGTTGGGCGCGAAGGAGGTGTCGCTGACACCGGTCATCCAGCCCCTCTCACTGACATACTCCACGGCCTCAGCGTACCAAGCGCCGTCCTTGACATCCACGTACGAGGCAGCCTCGGCCGGGATCAGGAGCATGGAGAAGGACATGATGACAGCAAGCATCAGAGCGACGATTCGAGAGAGCTTTTTAGTCATTTTTCATGTTCCCCTTTCAAAAAGAGTTCGTGATGGACATAATAACACACAGTATTAGACCATACTTTCGTCCTAATTATAAAGACTTCCAGCCCTTCGTGCAATAGCTCGGGACGCATCTTAAGAATTCTTAAGAAAGCGGTCATGTTGTACATTTTCGTTTATTGTATGGTGCTGCATTTGTCGGCTTTGACAGGGGTTTTTGTATAGTAATGGCGTATATATGTATGTGTTGCGGAGAGCTGCTGAAGCCGGGGATTTCGTTGGGGAAACAGGTGGTAAAACGACATTTTGTGGGGTTTTGAGGATCGGCATACAAGATTTGGCGCATTGGATTTGCCTGCGGCAAATTGCATTCGTCCCGAATGCCGGGACGCTCACCCTGGCGGGTTAGAGCGTCCCCTACGGCGGCGCGTGTCAGGCGGGCGCGGCGCGGCGGACAAGCAATGCTTGTCCCTACGGGCGCGGCGGACAAGCAATGCTTGTCCCTACAGGCGGGGTATACGAAATGGCGCTCCTGAGAATAATGTTGCGAATAATATATATAATGTAGGGCATGCTATTGGCATGAGGTGGTTGGATGCTGATTTCGATGATCCGGACGGGGGTGCTCTACGGGCTGCTGATCCTGGCGGTGCGGCTGATGGGAAAGCGGCAGGTGGCGGAGATGGAGCCCGCGGAATTCGTGGTGACCATGCTGCTGGCCAACCTGGCCGCGGTGCCCATGCAGGACAACGGCCTGCCCCTGCTCTCCGGCGTGGTGCCGATCTTCACGGTGCTGGCCCTGGAGCTGATCCTGGCGGTGCTGTCCATGAAGCTGCTGCCCGTGCGGCGGATGCTCAACGGGGTGCCGACCCTGCTGATCCGGGAGGGAGAGATCGACCAGAGGGCCCTGGCCGCCAGCCGGGTCAGCCTCGACGAGCTGGAGCAGAAGCTCCGGGAGAAGGACGTGTTCGACTATCAGAACGTGGCCTACGCCATTCTGGAGACCGACGGAGAGCTGACGGTGATGCCCTATCCCCAGCATCAGACCGCCACCCGGGGGGATCTGTGCGCGGAGCTCTCCCCTGTGGGGCTGTCTTACAACCTGATCTCGGACGGCGTGGTGCTCCGGGACAACCTGCGGCAAGCCGGCCGCGGGGAGGCCTGGCTGCGGGCGGAGCTGGCCCGGCGGGGTCTTCGTGCAAAGGACGTGTTTTTGCTGTCCACGGACGGAAGCGGTGCGATACGGATCGTACTGCGGCAGAAACGATAGGACATTCCGGCCGCTTTGGGCAGCGGCCGCTGCGGAGGACGCTATGAAATACTTTTGGATCGGGGTGATGATCCTCTGCCTGCTGCTGACGGGCTGCTTTCTCTCCCAGCGGGAGCTCCGGCAGAGGACCGAAGCGGTGGCTGCTCCCCTGGCGCAGGCCATCGCCGCGTACCAGCGGGGCGAGACAGAGCAGGGCCGCCGTCTGTCGGAGACGGCGGCCCTGGAGTGGGAGCGGCAGGAGGGCGTCCTCGCTTCCCTGCTGAGCCATAATTACACCAACCGGATCAGCGCGGCCCTGGCGGAGCTGGGCCGGACAAGGGAGGAGGACTTCCTGCGGGTCTGCGAGGGTCTGCTGCGGGACATTCGGGCCCTGGCGGAGCAGGAACGGGCTGTATGGAGGAATATTTTATGAATAAAAAGAACAGGTCCGCGAATAATCGCAGCCTGTCCTTGGATATGTCGGCGCAGATCGGGCGGGCAATCTGCCCGCGCCGGAGATTGCTAAATCTCGTAGTCCTCGCCGAGGATGGAATCGTCGTGGATGACCCACTCCTGGACGTTGACGGCGTTGTAGGTGTCCTTGCCTGTGCGCATGACCACCCGCTTGATGCCGGCGTTGATGATCACACGGCGGCACATGGAGCAGGGCTCGACGCTCTCCAGGTATTCGCCGGTCTTGGCGTTGCGGCCCGCCAGGAAGAGGGTCCCGCCCAGGCACTCGCTGCGGGAGGCGGAGATGATGGCGTTCATCTCGGCGTGGACGCTGCGGCAGAGCTCGTAGCGCTGGCCGTGGGGGATGTTCAGCTTGTCCCGCAGGCAGTAGCCCATGTCGATGCAGTTGTCCCGGCCCCGGGGCGCGCCGTTGTAGCCGGTGGACACGATCTCATCGTTGCGGACGATGATGGCGCCATAGCGCGAACGGCCGCAGGTCGAGCGCTCCAGCACCGTCTCCGCGATGTCCAGGTAGTAGTTTTCCTTGTCGATCCGTCCCATTGCAGATTGCTCCTCAAAATCCAAATTTTGTCATATTATAGCACAGCTTTTTTCAAACTGCAAGGGGAAATCACAAAATATGCGGGTTTTCTTTCAGAAAAACCCGCATATTTTGTGTTTTTTCCTCCACCTTCGAGCTTATTCGAACAGAGGCAGGGCCCGATGTAGGTAGCGGCCGCCGGTCTCCTCCAGGAGCTTCCCGTTGTCCACGGCGAGCCTGCCGCGGAGCCAGACCTGCTTGATGGAGCCGGTGACGGGGAAGCCCTCGTAGATGCTGTAATCCACGTTGGCGATCATGTCCGCGGCGTGGATGGCGTGCTCGCCCTTGGGATCGTAGAGCACCAGATCGGCGTCGAAGCCCTCCCGAATGGCCCCCTTGCGGCCCCAAAGGCCGTAGAGCTTGGCGTTGTTGGTGGACAGGACCTCGACCATCTTCTCCTTGGTGATGCGGCCCGCGGCCACGCCGTAGGTGTAGAGCAGCTCCACCCGGTTCTCAATGCCGGGAACGCCGCCGGGGATCTTGGAGAAGTCCTCCCGGCCCAGGGCCTTCTGGGCCAGGGTAAAGCTGCAGTGGTCGGTGTTGACGGTCTGGATCTCCCCCGCCGCCAGGCCCCGCCAGAGCCGGGCCTGATCTCTGGGCTTGCGCAGCGGCGGAGCGCAGACGTACCTGGCTCCCTCGAAATTCGGCAGGCTGTAGTAGCGGTCCTCCAGCAGCAGATAGTGGGGGCAGGTCTCCACATAGACCTTCTGACCCCGGGCCCGGGCGGCCTTGATCTCCGCCATCGCCGCCGTGCAGGTGGTGTGGACCACGATCACGGGCGTGTCCGCGATGGCCGCCATCTTCAGCAGACGCCCCACGGCCTCCGCCTCCGCAAGCGCTGGCCGGCTGAGGGGATGAGAGGCCGGGGACAGCTCCCCCGCCGCCTTCCGGGCTTCGATCAGGGCGTCGATCACGCCGGCGTTCTCACAGTGGACCCCGGCCACGGCCCCCAGACGCTTGAGCTCGCACAGGGCTTCAAAGGCGGCCTTGTCCCCCACCATCATGGCGGGATAGGTCAGATACATCTTGAAGGAGCTGACGCCCTGCTCGATCATGGCGGGGAGCTCGGCGCGAATGCCCGCGTTCCAGTCGTCGATGGTCATATGGAAGCCGTAGTCGCAGGCGCTGTTTCCGTCGGCTCTCTCGTGCCAGAGCTCCAGGCCGTGCTGCAGGGTCTCGCCCTTGTTGGGGCAGGCGAAGTCGATCACGACGGTGGTGCCGCCCCGGATGGCGGCCCGGCCGCCGGTGCGGAAGCTGTCGGCGGTGGTGGTGCCCGCCAGATCCAGCTGGAAGTGGGTATGGGCGTCGATGGCGCCGGGGAACATCAGCAGCCCGCTGCAGTCCACGACCTTGGCGTCGGGGCTTTCGATGTGATCGTCGATCCGCTGGATCTTCTCGTTGCAGACCAGCAGGTCGCAGATCCGGGATCCGTCGGCGTTTACGACGGCAGCGTTTCGGAACAGCGTTTTCATTGACATCGCTCCTTTATTATTTTATAACAGTATTATAACATGAAGCGGAACCGATAACAAGCCGCAGCTGCAACTTTTTTCCTGCTTCAAACGTATATAGAGTACCTGCGCAGGAAGCAACGGAGGTGATCGCTTGCAGGATAAGACGATTTTGGAGGCCCGCTACCGGGCGAATTTCCGGACGGTCTGGAATATTTGTCTGAGCTTTCTCAAAAACCCGGCGGACACGGAGGACGCGGTGCAGGAGAGCTTTCTCCGGCTGGCCCAGGAGACGCAGCCCTTTGCGAGCGAGGAGCACGTGAAGGCCTGGCTGATCCGCACGGCGAAAAACCTCTGCCGGGACGAGCTGCGCCGCCAACGGCGGCGGGAGCTGCCCCTGGAGGAGGCGCGGAACGCCGCCGCGGCGGTCCCGGAGATCGACGAGACCCTGGCCGCCCTGCGGACGCTGCCGGAAAAATACCGGGCGGCGATCTACCTGTACTATTACGAGGGCCTGCCGGTGGAGCGGATCGCGAAGCTGCTGGACCGGCGCGAGAGCACCGTCCGCAGCGACCTCCGCCGGGGCCGTGAAGCCCTGAAAAAACTGCTTGACGCGCCGAAATAGCGTCATTTCGAAAAATCGGGATTTGTAGGGATCTTTCTTTCGTAGGGGCCGATGCCCACATCGGCCCTCCCTGTGGACCGGGGAAAGGGCCGATGTGGGCATCGGCCCCTACGGAGCGACTCTGTCGTCGATACCTCCCC
>JAFYAB010000086.1 GCA_017540945.1 Oscillospiraceae bacterium
CGGGATCATTTCACCGACCGGGTGGAGGATTACCGCGCCAAGGGCCATCCCATGCAGGAGGCCTACCGCCTGGCGGTGAAGTCCCTGGGAGATCCCACCGAGACCGCCGCTCTGCTGCGGACAGTTCATAAGCCCTGGCTGTATTGGATGCTGCGGCTGGCCCGGATCGCTCTGGTGCTGGTGCTGATCGGCGGGCTTGTGGCTTTCCTGAAGGGCGGTCTGGACAGCGACGTGTTCCGCACCCTGGACGTGGACGAGCTGCTGGAGGCACCGTATATGTTTGCAGGCGAGGATAGAATCCTGCAGGCACGACGCCGGGGCTTCTGCGAAGAAGAGGCCTCCTTTGGGCCGTATCGCGTCAGCTTCGGCGGCCTGTCCTATACCCGCGTCCTGGAAAGCTACTCCTTTGAGGACGGAACAAAGCAAAGTGGAAGCGCGTACGAGTGCAAGCTTTTGCTGCGCTACGACGCGGCGCCCTGGCACCAGATGCGGCGGGATGTGGTGGATCGGATCCTGCGGATCACAGACGGGCAGGGAAGGGAATATGTGAACCGGGGCGGGTTCACGGAACGGGAGGATTGGCGAAATCGGCCCCATTTCTTCCAATACACCTTCCGCATCGGCCCCGCCGCCCACGGAACCTATATCTATTTTGACACCCTTCCCGAGGATTCTGATTATCTGGATATCCTGCTGGAGCAGGGGACGGAGCAATGCAGGCTTCGCGTCCGTCTGGGCCCCTGGGAATATACCCCGGAAGGGCTGGCGGAGGAAGCAACAGCAGAGGAGGGCAGACCATGAAAAAGCTTTGGAACAGGATCCCTCTGGGCTGGAAGCTGGCAATGACGCTGCTGACGATTCTGCTGCTCCTGCTGGCAGCCTGGGCCATGGAGGACTATCCCTCCCTCTCCGCCGGCATGGCCTTCCGCCGGGGCCTGCGGGACGCGGGCCTCCCCGCCGCGAAGATGGAGCTGTTTCTGGAGACCAACTGGTTCCCTATGGCGCTGGGCTCGGATGAGGAGAATACCTATCTGAGCACCCTGGCCTATCACGGCCATCACACTTGGACCTGCTATGACGCCTGGAGCATCCCCCGGGAGCAGGGGATCTGGTACGCGGATCTGCGCTGGGATCAGCGGGGCGGCAACAACTTCCCCTATGACTTCGACGGTCCCAACGACGGGCCGGTGGCGGCCTTTGCCGTCAAAGCCGACGGCGCGGCCCGAGCGGAGCTGAGCCTGGTGCTGGAGGACTGCGTCACCACTGTGGAGCCCATGGAAGGGGAGGAAGCGCCGGAACCTGAGCAGTGGTACGGCGGGAGCTATCCGCTCGTCCTCCGGGAACTGCGGGACGGCTGGTTCATTTTTGATTTTGATTCAGAATACTTCAAAGCCAATCTCCGGGAGGGAAACAACAGTCGGTGGTTTGACGAGCCTGCCTACAGCCTGGTGCGCTGGATCGATCGCTATTACGGCGAGTCCTGGCATATCTGCCCCGCCCACCTGATCCTGCGGACCTACGACGAGTCGGGGTCGCTTCTGCGGACCGTCCGCTGGGATCCTTAAATTCAGAGAAAAACGAAAACGGGCCGGAGGGTCCGTTTTCGTTTTGTCTATTTTTGTCCTTGCTTTTTGCGTCCCGTTCCGTTATAATACTATTGTTAAGCTGAGATAAGGGGAAGTCTACCCCGGAAGCGGAGGCGGCTATGGGCGGATATGTGAAGGCCCTGCGATATCTGGTCTGGCTGACCCAGCTGGGCCTCACCGTGGCGGTGCCGCTGGCGGGCTTCATCCTGCTGGGGGTCTGGCTCCACAACAGCAAGGGCTGGGGCGGCTGGACCGTGATCGTCGGCATTGCCCTGGGACTGATGGGGGCCGCGGGCGGTCTCTGGAACAGCTTCAAAACCCTGAACCAGATGCTGAAGCAGGACGAGGACAAGCCCCCGAAGGGATACAACCAACATGAATGAAACGAACGACAAGCAACAGACCTACCGGGAGCTGCGCATGATGGCCCTGGGAGAACTGGCGGTCCTGGGCCTGATCTACGGGGCCTTTGCCCTGCTGGGCAAGCTGGACGGCAAGGTGCTCCTGGGCGGCGCCATCGGCGCCGGGACTGCGGTGCTGAACTATTTTCTCATGGCAGTGGGCGTCTTTGCCGCCGCCGCCCGGGCTGAGGCGGGGGAGCCGGAGAAGGGCAAGCGCATCGTCAGCCTGTCCATGCTGGGCAGATACCTGCTGATGATCGCCATCCTGGTGATCGGCGCCAAGAGCGGTTATTGCAATGTGATCGCCATGGTGATCCCGCTGGTCCTGTTCCGGGTCCTGCTCTTCGTGGGCGAATTCTTCAGAAGAAAGGACGGATGATCCAGTATGCAGATCAACGGACCGAAAATATACTTCACCATCCCCATTTTCGGCGGCATTCCCGTCACCCAGACCCTGGTGACCTCTTTGATCGTGACCGTCATCCTTTGTGTCGCGGGGGTGCTGCTGGGCCGGAAGCTCCAAAAGCGCCCGGGGCGGGCCCAGGTGCTGACGGAGAAGGCCGTCACGGTCATCACCAACATGGTGAAGGAGGCCATGGGCGAGCACAACGCCCGCTGGACTCCCTTCATTGCCGCCATTTTCCTGTCCTCCCTGCTGGGGACCCTGCTGGGCATGACCGGCATCCTCCGATCCTCCACCGCGGACATCAGCACCACCATGACCTGGGCCGTGCTGGTGAGCCTGATCTGCTGGTATGAGGCCATCAAGCACAACGGCTTCCTTGGCTGGCTCAAGGGCTTTACGGAGCCCATCGCCGTCATGACCCCCATGAACATCGTCTCTGAGATCGCCCAACCCGTGTCTCTGGCCTTCCGTCACTTCGGCAATATCGCCGGCGGCGGCGTCATCACGGCGCTGATCTACTGGGCCCTGTCCGGGGCCTCCGCGGGCGTCCTGCGGCTCATCGCTTCCAGCACCGTGGCGGTGCCGCTGGTGCTGCTGGCGGCAGGCGCGGGTCTGGTCCTGCTCTCCGGCAAGCGGAAGAACGGCAAGCGCCGCAAGCTGCCCCTGCTGCTGGGCATCGTCTGTCTGGCCCTCTCCGGCCTGCGGCTGGCGGACTGGCTCTGGTCCCTGACGGGCCGGGCCTATCCCCGGATGAACGGCCTTGTCACGGGTCTGGCCTGGTTTGCGGGCCTGGCAGTGCTGCTGGCGGGCATCGTCCTGCTCGTCGGCCACAAGAAGCGCTCCCGCCTGATTTTGGGCATCCTGCTGGCGGCCCTGGGCTTCCTGGCCATCTGCTTTGTTTCCGAGGGCCCCATGGGGGTCCCGGTGCTGACCCTGGGCATTCCCGCGGTGCTGTCGCTCTATTTCGACGTCTTCTCCGGCGTGATCCAGGCCTTCGTCTTCAGCCTGCTCACAATGATCTATATTTCCAGCAACTGTCCCGCCCCGGAGGAGAAGCCCACCAACGAATAAAATCCGTAATCCGTCAGGAACAACCTATTTCAATACACAAACTTAGGAGGAACAAACAATGGAACTTACTGCTGCGATCGTCAAGGCCGCCTGCGCTCTGGGCGCCGGTCTTTGCATGGGCATCGGCGCCATCGGCCCCGCCATCGGTGAAGGCAACGCCGTGGGCAAGGCCCTGGAGGGCATGGCCCGTCAGCCCGAATCCACCAGCAACCTGCGGACCAACATGCTGGTTGGCTGCGCCGTTGCCGAGACCACCGGTATCTACTCCCTGGTCATCGCCCTGCTGCTGCTCTTCGTTTTCTGATCCATGGGGCGGCGCACAGCGTGCGCCATCTGTGACACACGCAAAACCGTTCAAAGAAAGGGAGGGATACTCCAATGTCAGGGTTTGAGAACTTCATTGGTTTTAATCCCTGGACCGCCTTGTTCACGCTGCTGAACCTGGTGCTTACGTTTCTGATTTTGAAGAAATTCCTGTTCAAGCCCGTCAACAAGATGATCGACGACCGCCAAAAGGAGATCGACGAGCTCTTTGCCGAGGCGGAAGACGCCAAGAAAATGGCCGAGAATATGCGGGCGGACTATGACCGCAAGCTGGCCGAGGCCAAGGAGAGCTCCGCCAAGATCATCTCCGAGGCCTCCCAGGAGGCCAACCGCCGCAGCGACGAGATCATCCGCCAGGCCAGACTGGACGCCGACGCCCTGCGGCAGAAGGCGGACGCTGACATCGCTCTGGAGCGGAAAAAGGCCCTCAACGACGTCAAGGGCGACATCTCCCGGATCGCGATGGACATCGCTGAGAAGGTGGTGGAGCGGGAGCTGAACGCTGACGATCAGGAGCGCCTGATCGACGGCTTCCTGCGGGATCTGGGGGATCAGCTATGACACAGATCGCCAAGAATTACGCCGACGCCCTCTATGAGCTGGCCTGGGATGAAGGCCTCAGCGACGAGCTGCTCCCGCAGCTGAAGGGCGTGCGGGACATCTTTCACGCGAACCCGGATTATCTCCGTCTGCTCAGCGCCCCCAACATTCCCAAGCCGGAGCGGCTGGAAAAGCTGGACGAGGCCTTTGCCGCTTCCGTCCATCCCTATCTGCTGAGCTTTCTGAAGCTGCTCTGCGAGCAGGGGCATCTCGACGAGCTGCGCAGCTGCTACGTGCGCTACCGCGCCCGCTGGGCGAAGGATCACGGGATCCTGGAGGCCACCGCCGTCAGCGCCGTCCCCCTGGGGGTCGCGCAGGTGGAGCGGATCTCCAAAAAGCTCGAGGAAATCACCGGAGAACGGGTGAATCTGTTCAATCGGGTGGACCCCTCCGTCCTTGGCGGCATCCGCCTGGAATTCAACGGCAGACAGCTGGACGGCACTCTCCGCCAGCGCCTCGCCGGCATCGAAAAAACGCTTTCCGAAACCGTATTATGAGAAAAGAAAGCAGGTAAGCCATGGAATTTAGACCGGATGAGATCACAAAGATCATACGATCTCAGATCAAGAATTACGAAACCAAGATCGAACAAAGCGAGACCGGCACCATCATCACCCTGGGCGACGGCATCGCCCGGGCTGCGGGCCTCGAAAAGTGCATGGTGAACGAGCTGGTGGAATTCCCCAACGGCACCTACGGCATGGCCCAGAATTTGGAGGAGCACTCTGTCTCCCTGGTCATCCTGGGCTCTGACGCCGGCATCCGCGAGGGCGACACCGTCCGGCGCACCGGAAAGGTCGTCTCCGTGCCCGTGGGCGAGGAATTGATCGGCCGCGTGGTAAACGCCCTGGGCGAGCCCATAGACGGCAAGGGCAGGCTCTCCGCCGGCCGGTATCGGCCCATCGAGATGCCGGCGCCCGGCGTCATCGAGCGGAAATCCGTCGCCGTCCCCCTGCAAACGGGCATCAAGGCCATCGACGCCATGATCCCCATCGGCAGAGGCCAGCGCGAGCTCATCATCGGCGACCGCCAGACCGGCAAGACCACCATTGCCACCGACACCATCCTGAACCAGAAGGGGCAGGACGTTATCTGCATCTATGTGGCCATCGGCCAGAAGCGATCCACCGTGGCCCAGATCGTCAACACTTTGACCATGGGCGGCGCCATGGACTACACCATCGTGGTCTCCGCCACCGCCTCGGAGCTGGCCCCCATGCAGTACATTGCCCCCTACGCGGGCTGCACCATGGGCGAATACTTCATGGCCCAGGGCAAGGACGTGCTGGTGATCTATGACGACCTCAGCAAGCACGCGGTGGCCTACCGCGCCATCTCCCTGCTGATCCGCCGTCCTCCCGGACGCGAGGCCTATCCCGGCGACGTCTTCTATCTCCACTCCCGTCTGCTGGAGCGGGCGGCCCGCATGGCCCCCGAATACGGCGGCGGCTCTCTGACGGCCCTGCCCATCATCGAGACCCAGGCGGGCGACGTCTCCGCCTACATTCCCACCAACGTGATTTCGATCACCGACGGCCAGATCTTCCTGGAGACCGAGCTCTTCCACGCCGGCGTCATGCCCGCCATCAACCCGGGCATCTCCGTCTCCCGCGTGGGCGGCGCCGCCCAGATCAAGGCTCTGAAGAAGGTGGCAGGCTCCCTGAAGCTGCTCTACTCCCAGTACCGGGAGCTGCAGAGCTTCGCCCAGTTCGGCTCCGACCTGGACAAGGACACCAAGGACCGTCTGGCCCAGGGCGCCCGCATTGTGGAGGTGCTGAAGCAGTCCAACAACAGCCCCGTCCCCGTGGAGCTCCAGGTCTGCATCATCTACGCCGTGATCAACGGCTACCTGAAGGACATCGAGGTCGGCCAGGTCCACGAATTTGAACAGGGCCTGTTCCGTTATCTGGACACCCACGCCCACAAGCTGCTGCGGGCCATCGTGGAGACCAAGGTCCTCTCCGAGCAGAGCGAGAACGAGCTGAAGGAAGCCCTGACCGCCTACATCGAGGAATTCAAAAAGACCCACTGAGGAAGGAGGCATGACACATGGCTGGCGTTTCCATGAAGGACATCAAGCTCCGCATCAAGAGCATGGAAAGCACCAAGCAGATCACCAAGGCCATGGAAATGGTCGCCGCCTCCAAGCTGCGCCGCGCCCAGGAGCGGGTGGCCGCTTCCCGTCCCTACTTTGAGATCCTGTTTGATACCCTCAACACCATCGCCAACAACACCGACGATTTCACCTCGCCCTATCTGGAGAAGCGGGAGGCCCATAAGAGCTGCTTCGTGGTAATCGGCGGCGACCGCGGGCTGGCGGGCGGCTACAACCACAATGTGTTCAAGCTGGCCTACAGCCGCATGGAGGGCGAGAACTGCTGCGTGGTCCCCGTTGGCAAGAAGTGCCTGGAGTTTTTCCGGGCCCGGAGGGTGGAGATCCTGACCGACGCCTACGCTGTGGCGGCGGAGGTCTCCGTGGGAGATTGCTTCACCGTGGCCCGGATGCTCTGCAAGGGCTTCCTGGCAGGGGAGTTCGACTCCGTATCCGTGGTCTATACCAACTTCGTCTCCATGCTGTCTCAGTCTCCGGCCGTGCTGGATCTGCTGCCGCTGGAGTACCACCCCCGCCCCGGCGATACCGAGTCCGGCTGCCTGACCCTCTATGAGCCCGACGGCATCACCGTCTTCGACGCCATCATCCCCGAATATCTGGGAGGCCTGATCTACGGCGCGCTCTGCGAATCCGTCACCTCCGAGCAAGGCGCCAGGCGCACCGCCATGGATGCCGCCACCAAGAACGCGGAGGAGATGATCTCCGGCCTGAGCCTGAAATACAACCGGGCCCGACAGGGCGCCATTACCCAGGAAATCACCGAGATCGTGGCAGGCTCAAATAATTGATCGACGCAGTCCTTCCTCTTTGCCTTCCCCTTGCGGGGAAGCTGACATCCGACGATTCCCGCAAGCCGGATGACGGATGAGGCGGAGTCTCGAAAACATAAATCTGAATCATCATTTTGCATTTTGCAGCTTGCATTTTGCATTTGCGAAGGAGTTGACCCTATGGCACCCAAAAATAAAGGCACCGTGGTCCAGATCATGGGCCCTGTCATGGACGTCCGTTTTGAGAACGGCAGCCTTCCCGCCCTGCTGAACGCCATCGAAGTCTATAACGGCGACACCAAGGTGACCGCCGAGGTCGCCCAACACATCGGTGACGACGTGGTCCGCTGCGTGGCCATGTCCTCCACCGACGGGCTCCAGCGCGGCATCGAGGCCATCGATACCGGCAGGCCCATCACCGTCCCCGTGGGCGAGGAGTGCCTGGGCCGGATGTTCAATCTGCTGGGCAGACCCATCGACAATATGCCCGCCCCCGTCACCGTGGAGCGCTGGCCCATCCACCGGGCCGCCCCCAGCTACGACGAGCAGGAGAGCACCACCGAGATCCTGGAAACCGGCATCAAGGTCGTGGACCTGATCTGCCCCTATGCCAAGGGCGGCAAGATCGGCCTCTTCGGCGGCGCCGGCGTGGGCAAGACCGTCCTGATCCAGGAGCTGATCTACAACATCGCCACCGAGCACAACGGCTATTCCGTCTTCACCGGCGTCGGCGAACGGACCCGCGAGGGCAACGACCTCTATTATGAAATGAAGGAGTCCGGCGTTCTGTCCAAGACCGCCTTGGTCTACGGCCAGATGAACGAGCCCCCCGGAGCCCGTATGCGCGTGGGTCTCGCGGGCCTCACCATGGCGGAGTACTTCCGCGACGTGAAGAACCAGGACGTGCTGCTCTTCATCGACAACATCTTCCGCTTCACCCAGGCGGGCTCCGAGGTCTCGGCTCTGCTGGGCCGTATGCCCTCCGCCGTGGGTTATCAGCCCACCCTGGCCACGGAGATGGGCGCTCTGCAGGAGCGCATCACCTCCACCAAGAAGGGCTCCATCACCTCCGTTCAGGCGGTCTATGTGCCTGCCGACGACCTGACCGACCCGGCCCCCGCCACCACCTTCGCCCATCTGGACGCCACCACGGTTCTGGACCGCGGCATCGCCTCCCTGGGCATCTATCCCGCCGTGGATCCCCTGGACTCCACCTCCCGCATCCTGACTCCGGAGATCGTGGGCCGGGAGCACTACGAGGTGGCCCGCGGCGTGCAGCGCATCCTCCAGCGCTATAAGGAGCTGCAGGACATCATCGCCATCATGGGTATGGACGAGCTCTCCGAGGAGGATACCCTGACGGTCAACCGGGCCCGCAAGGTGCAGCGCTTCCTCTCCCAGCCCTTCCACGTGGCCGAGCAGTTCACCGGCTACGACGGCAAATACGTCCCTCTGAAGGAGACGGTCCGGGGCTTCCGGGAGATCATCGAGGGCAAGCATGACGAAATCCCCGAGTCTTACTTCCTCTATGCCGGTTCCATCGACGAGGTGGTAGCCAAGTATCAGAAGGGGCGTGAAGGGAAATGACCTTTCAGCTGCAAGTGGTGACCCCGGACGGGCTGGCCTTTGACGGCGAGGCCGAGAAGCTCTCCGTCCGCACCCAGGACGGTATCATCGGCATTCTGCCCCGCCACATCGACTATGTGGCGCCCCTGGGCATGGGCGAGGCCGTCATCACCGAGTCCGAGGGCCGGGAGCGCCGGGCCGCCTGCATCGGTGGCATGGTGGCCGTTCACAGCGGCAAGGTTCGTCTGGTGGCCACCACCTTCGAGTGGGCCGAGGACATCGACATGGAGCGGGCCAAGACCGCCGAGCAGAAGGCCCGCGACATCATCGCCCGGAACGATCTGAACGAGCGAGACCTGAAATTGGCGGAGGCCAAGCTCCACCGTGCTCTGGTCCGACAGGCCGTCAGGAAAAGGATATGATCTGCAAAAAGGCGGCCTGCAGCCAGGCTGCCTTTTGCTGTGAAGGAGGCGCAACGATGAAAAAACACTTTGGGATGCTGCTGCTGACCGTGCTGCTGCTTCTGGCGCTCACCGTCACCGTTCTTGCTGCGGACGTCAGCTATGCGGAGGCAATCCGGACCATCGGCGAGCAGGCCACGGAGGAATCGCCGGAATCCGGCCTGTACTACAAGATCATCCCCCTGGAGGAAGACCGCAGCTATGTGATTCTTCGACATGAAGATTTGACAGAAGTGGGGATCGACTTCGGCGACTGCGCAGTTTTCCTGCCTCTGCCGGCGGAATTCCCGGCGTGCTATGCCTGCTATGCGATGGAAGGCCAAACCAGGATTGGCTTTGAGATCGATCCCCGCAGCTACACGCCGGAAACCGAGCTGACAGCCTCCGCTGTGGAGGGGGACGCGGAAACTGCCGCCGCCCTTCTGGAACTGGCGCAGCAGAGCTTCCCGGAGCTTATCAGGCAGACCGGCGCCGTGTTTGAAAACTGGGATCTGGTTCCGGCGCTGGGCTTCACCGCCTTTCCCGTGCCCTGCGAGCACGAGTACGACGAAGGCATATTGACGCTCCCGCCCACCTGTGTGGACCAGGGCGTGATGACCTATACCTGCCGTCTGTGCGGCGCGACCTTTGCCGAGCCCGTGCCTGCGACCGGCATCCACACGTGGAACAACGGAGAGACCATCCTGGAGCCAAGCTGTACCGCGAGCGGCAAAAAGATCTTCACCTGCACCGTCTGCGGCGCGAAGGAGGAGCGCTCGGCTGCCGCGCTGGGTCACGCATGGCGGGTGGAGAAAATTACCTCCGAGGTGGAGACCGAAACTGACGATCACGGAAAAGCGAATTTTGTCTGCTCACGCTGCGGCAAAAAGAAATCCGGCAAGCGCTGCGCGAGCGAGATCTTCCTGGATATACCCCAGGAGGGCAACTGGGCCCACAAACCCATCGAGTGGGGCTATTTCAGCGAAATCACCTCCGGCAAGACCCTCAATACCTTTGTGCCGAAGAGCGTCTGCACCCGCGCGGAGGTCATGACCTTCCTTTGGGCTGCCGCCGGAAAGCCCATGCCCCGCGGAACGACGAATCCTTTCCTGGACGTCAAAAAGAGCGCGTATTATTACAACGCCGTCCTGTGGGCGGTGGAAAACGGCATCACCGCGGGCAAGACCGAGACAAGCTTTGCCCCGAAGGCCCCCTGCAACCGTGCCGAGGTGATTACCTTCCTCTGGGTCTACAACAACAAGCCCGCCGGGAACGGCGGAGAGAATCCTTTCCGGGACGTCCGCAAGGACGCATACTACTACCGCTCCGTCATGTGGGCTGTTTCCAATGGCATCACCGGCGGCGTGACCTCCACGGAGTTCGCCCCGAAAAAGCCCTGCACCCGGGCGCAGATTATGGCCTTCCTCTACAAGAACAGCCGCTCCGCCTCGGATCAGGCCATCTGGACCCAGTCCTTCCCCCTCTGGGACGGAGATACCGCCATCAGCGGCAGACTCTTTTGCAGGGGCAACCGCGGCTATGTGGACTACGAGCAGATGCGGGCCCGCTACGGCTCCCCGAATGGGACTCCCAGCCGGCCCGTCGTGACCAAGCAGGGAAGACAGTATCTCGCGCTGGATGACGCGGTGGCTATGTTCAAGCTGGCAGCCGAATTCCGGAAGGAGGACAGCTCCGTTCACCTCTATCGGATCAGCAGGGTATCCTGGACGATCCGAGCAGCGAACGGCAGCGAAAAAGCTGCCTATATTCGCCTGGAGGATCTGATGGCGGATTATGGGTTAAACAATCGCTTCACCCATGAGCAGCTGCTTCGGATCCGCTTCTTCGGAGATTACCTCGGCGCAAACAGCGACGGCTTCTACCTGGCGTGGATTCCTTGTTATGTAAACCCGGGCGAACAGGTTGTAAACAACATCGCGGAACGCTTCAATTTCTACAACGCGGATTTCGTCTTTACTCTGGACGCGCTGATCCGGGATGGCGGCAGAATCGGCCTGCACGGCTATACCCACCAGGACCATGACAGCATTTCGGCGGACGGTTATGAATTCGGCTCTGGCAACAATCTGACGGAGGCGGAGATGCTGGAGCGATTCCGGAAGGCGGAGGACACGGCGACAAAGCTGGGGTATCGCTGGTATTTCTTTGAATTTCCCCACTATGCCTCCACGGCCTTCCAGCGTTCTGTGGCGGAAAAACACTTTGACGTCATCTATCAGCAGTATCCCAACGCCCAGGTCATGTATCAGATCGAGACCCGCGTGATCGGAAATCACAGGTGCCGCTGGGTGCCCACGCCGGGCGAATACGTAAACGGACACGACGACAGGGATCGCTTTTGCGCGCTCCTGGAGACCTGCAAGAACAAGGGAAGACTGATGAGCTTTTTCTTCCATCCATACGTGGATACCCGGTTTTTCAACGTCACAAAGAGCGGGAACACCATGCAGTGCAGCTTTGACGAAAACGGATCAAATGTTCTGCCTGAGGTGCTTCGCCTGTTCCGGATCTGGGGCTATCGGCTGAAGACCTTCTGATCCCTGGGCTGCGGGGGCTCCGCCGGACTGCGGCAGAGGGAGCGATCAGAATCGCAGCTTGGCGATACGTTGCGCGTCGGCCTGGGGGACGGCGGGATCGGGACCCCGCAATTCCCGGCGCCGGACCCGGAAAAAACGAAATGAAACAGCGGCGGACAGAGCAAAACAAGAGGCTCTGTCCGCTGCTTCCCGTCATTTTCCACAAATCGCCGCCCTGCGCAAGCCCTATCTTGATCAGGATGAAAAGGCCTGATACAAGATGTGGAAAACAAAAAAATATTTGGAAAAAAACCAAAAAAGTTCTTGACTTTTAGGGCGGTGCATGCTATTATATCGAAGCGCTCGCGAAAAGGGCCTGAAAAACCCCGGAGAGAGCGCGGTTGTACCTTGAAAATTAAACAACGAGAAACATGAACAAACACCATGTCAAACAAAAATGGTCGATTTGAAATCGGCCATGAAAC
>JAFYAB010000087.1 GCA_017540945.1 Oscillospiraceae bacterium
CTTGCCACCATATCCGGGAGTATCGTTATGTTTACGGAAGCGTAGAGCCGTTCACAGGAGAATCCTATTTCTGGATTATGCCATATTGCAATACGCAATATATGAATCTGTTTCTTCAAAAGCTCTCGGAAGAATATGCTGACGACATCATTGTTTTATGCTGTGACGGAGCTGCCTGGCATAAATCTGGAACCCTTGAAGTACCTGCCAATATCAGGTTGTTCTATATCCCGCCGTATACTCCGGAGATGAACCCAATTGAGCAGATTTGGAAAGAGATACGGAAACGAGGTTTTCGAAACCAAGTGTTTCAGACCCTAGGGAAGGTTGTAGATCGTCTTTGTGAGACGATCTGCTCCCTTTCCGCTGCCACGATAGCAAGCATCACAGGTCGGAATTGGATAATTGAAGCATTTAATTAGAGAATAGTATAAACGCAAAAAGAAGAGGCGGGAAGCTCATCGGCTTCCCGCCTCTTCTTTTTGCGGTCAGATTATTCCAGCAGCATATCCGTAAAATCCATCAGCGGGCCGTAGAGCCGGTGGGCCTCCCGCTTGAGCTGGGGGAAGCAGAAGGGGCACAGGGGCTCCCAGCGGCGGTTGAAGGAACGGCGGCGGATCAGCACGTGGATGCAGCCCCGGCGGAAGATCACACAGAAGTCGGGGTAGCGCTCCGTCATGGACAGGAGCTTTTCCGCCATCTCCACGGTGACCAGGCTGCGGAAGTCCTCGGGGGAGTCGGCGAAGCAGCGGAACTGCTGGGCCAGGCCCTCGTGGTCCGGCTGGAGCTCCACCATGCGCTTGGCCAGGCCCCGGTGGGAAAAGCGGTTCCGGGTGCCCCGGTTCTCCAGGATCACCACTCCGTCAAAGTCCACGTTGAGCCGGATGGTCAGCCATTGGCCCCGGACCTTCACCTTGTGGCTGGTGTAGTCGTCGGCGTAGACGCCGCCGCAGATGATCTCCTGGGCGGCCACCCAGCAGTCCCGGTACAGGCCCTCCAGCCGGTTGGCGGTGTAGTAGCGCTCCACGGTGCTCAGCAGGCCCACGTCGCAGAGGGTCTCCTCCACGGCGGGGCGGCGCTTGGCCTCGTAGGAGAGATCGGAGAAGGTCTGCTCCAGCACCTCTGGCATATAGCGCTGCTTGAAGCTGCGCTCCAGCCGCCGCATGCCCAGCCGGGCCAGGGTCAGCCCGCCGAGACCCGCCGCCAGAATCAGAGCCTGCCGGATCAGGTGGCGGATGGCCTCGGAGCCGGTCATGCCGGTGACGAAGACGCGGATATATTTGCCCGCGAAGGCCACCCGCTCCGGCAGCCCGTCGGCGATGGAGTTCAGCAGCTCCGGGCTGAAGGCGGAGAGCACATATTGGATGGCGAACCAGAGGATCCGGGCTGTGGCGAAGCCGATCAGGGCCACGCAGGCCAGCTCCGCCAGCAGCAGGAGCAGCTTTCCGGCCTCGTATAGAACCATACGTCGTGTCATAGGCGTTCTCCTTCGAACAGGGGAGATTGGAGTCTTACAAACTGAGGTACGGCGAACCGTACCTCAGCTTTTTGTTCAAGCAATTGAAACGAATTGACTTTCCGGAACTGTCGTTCAACAGAACAACAGTCGTATATCAACGAACGTCCTCCAGAAGACCGTAGTCGCCGTCGTTCCGCCGATAGACCACCGCAAAGGCGCCGTCGGCGTCCTCGTCGCGGAAGGCAAAGAAGTTGTGGCCCAGCAGATTCATCTGCAGGATGGCCTCGTCCCGGCTCATGGGCATCATGGTGAATTCCTTGATCTTGATGAGCTTGTATTCCTCGTTGTCTTCGACGTCGGGGACAAAGGACGTGGTGGCCTCCGCGCTGCGGACGAAAGCGTCCTGGCGCAGTCTGCGGGCCAGACGGGTCTTGTTCTTACGGATCTGGCGTTCAATGTCGGAAACGGCTGCGTCGATGGAGGCGTACATGTCCGAGGTGCTTTCGCTGGCGCGGAAGTACATGTTGGAGGCATGGACGGTCAGCTCCACCTTATTGCGATTCTTCTCGACGGAAAAAGCGACAAAGGCTTCTGCGTCATCCCGGAAATAGCGATCCAGCTTGGAGACTTTCTTCTCGGCGTAGGCGTGGACCTCTTTCGGCAGGGAGACCTTCTTCTCGTTGATCTGGAATTTCATATTGCGTCGCTCCTTTCAAGTGCTTTGAGAAACCGATTGGCTCCTCTGACACTATTATACCACAATTTGGGATATAATCAAGGAGTATTTTCGTCCGTGTTTTCCTTCGCGGTCAGGGTTTCCGTAATCAGCTGATACAGCTTGTCCGCTTTTCCGGGAAAAGCCTTTGTTAAAAACGCGGCCTGTCTGGCGGAGGGACAGGTGTATTCGATGGTGACAAGGCTGCCCAGCTCGTCGTCCAGATGCATGACGGCCAGAGCCTCGCCGTTGGGCTGCTCCAGCACCTCCGTGCGGACGAAGCTCTCCCGCCGCACCTCCCGGTTGAAGCGCTCCACCGCCCGGGAGGCCCGCTGCTGCACCGGGAAGGCCAGGGAATCCCGGGTGATCCGGGCGGCCTCGCGGCCCTTGTCGGTAATCACATAGCCGCCCTCCGTCTCGGAAAGATGCCCGGTCTCCACCATCTGGGGCACCGCCTGCATCACGTCGAAGTAGCTCAGCTTGTCGTCCTGCAGGCAGAGCTCATAGAGGGTCTGGGTGTCCACGGGGTAGAGCAGCTTGTCCGTGATGTAGAGGATCAGCAGCTTGACGTCCAGCATATCGTTGATAAAGCCGTGGGGCATGGGAACACCTCCTTCAAAGGGTCAATATATTATACACCGAAGCCGCAAAAAAAACAAGCCCTGTGAAACAGAAAAGCAAAAACAGCCCGGAATGCGTCCCAAGGATGCATTCCGGGCTGGTTTCCTGGGCGGAAGCTCAGTTCAGGCCGGCCTTCTTTTCGGCCTTGGCGCGAGCTTTTTCTTCCTTGGCCTTTTGCGCAGCGGCCTTGGCCTCCTCAGCGCGCTTGGTCTTTTCCTTTTCAGCGGTGTTGTTGGTCATGACGGACCACTTCTGGAGCTCCAGGCGGACCTGGTCCTCACCGGTCTCGATGACGATCTTCTCGTCCTTGATGTCCACGATCTTGCCCATGATGCCGCCGATGGTGGTGATCTTGTCGCCCCGATGCAGGGAGCTGCGAAGCGCCTCCTGCTCCTTCTTCTTCTTGTTCTCCGGACGGAGGATCATGAAGTAGAAGATGGCGATGAAGACGACCAGCATAATGATCATGTAGGGGCCTCCGAAGAGTCCGCCGGACTGCGCGGTGTCGCCCGCGGTCATGAAAAAGCGAAGCATAGGATTACCTCCGTTTTGAAATCTTGTTTATTATACACGCCTCCGACAGAGAATGCAAGCACAAAATTTATTTTGCCGCTTTTCGTTCAGAAGATCAGATCCGTCGGCTCAGCTTTTCCGAGTATTCCGCCCGGAAGGCCGCGAAGCGGCCCTCGTCCAGGGCTTCGCGGATGCGCTCCATCAGCTTGTTGTAGAAATAGAGGTTGTGCATCACGCTCAGCCGCAGGGCCAGGATCTCCTCGGCCTTGAACAGGTGGTGCAGATAGGCCCGGGAGTAGCGGCGGCAGACGGGACAGTCGCACCGGGGGTCGATGGGGCCGTCGTCCAGCTCGTATTTGGCGTTTTTCAGGTTGATCGCGCCCTCCCAAGTAAACAGCCGGGCGTGCCGGGCGTTCCGGGCGGGCATCACGCAGTCGAAGAAGTCCACGCCCCGCCAGACTGCCTCGATGATGTTCGAGGGGGTCCCCACGCCCATGAGGTAGCGGGTCCGGTCCGCGGGCAGATACGGCTCCACGGCCTCGATGATCTCGTACATGACCTCGGTGGGCTCGCCCACGGCCAGACCGCCGATGGCGTAGCCGGGCAGATCCAGCTCGGCGATCATCTTCGCGTGCTCGATGCGCAGATCGGCGTAGGCCCCGCCCTGGTTGATGCCCCAGAGCATCTGCCGGGGATTCACGGTGTCGGGCAGGGAATTGAGCCGGGCGTTCTCAGCCTTGCAGCGCAGCAGCCAGCGGTAGGTGAGGGCCATGGACTTTTTCACGTACTCCCGGGGAGAGGGGTTCTCCACGCACTCGTCGAAGGCCATGCAGATGTCCGAGCCCAGGTTGGACTGGATGCGCATGCTCTCCTCCGGGCCCATAAAGATCTTCCGCCCGTCGATGTGGGAGGCGAAATACACGCCCTCCTCCTTGATCTTCCGCAGGCTGGCCAGGGAGAAGACCTGGAAGCCGCCGGAGTCGGTGAGGATGGGTCCGTCCCAGGTCATAAACTTATGTAAACCGCCCAGCCGTTTCACCACCTGGTCGCCGGGGCGAAGGTGGAGGTGGTAGGTGTTGGACAGCTCCACCTGGCAGCCGATGCGCTTCAGGTCCTCGGCGCTGAGACCGCCCTTGATGGCCGCCTGGGTGCCGACGTTCATAAATACCGGGGTCTGTACCACGCCGTGGGCGCAGGTGAACACGCCCCGCCGGGCCTTGCCCTCGGTTTTCAGGATCTCAAACATAGGGCCTCCTTAATGGATGAACATGGCGTCGCCGAAGGAGAAGAAGCGGTAGCGCTCCTCCACGGCGATGCGGTAAGCGTTCAGGACCTTCTCCCGGCCTGCGAAGGCGGAAACCAGCATGATCAGGGTGGACTCCGGCAGGTGGAAGTTGGTGATGAGGGCGTCCATGGCCTTGAAGCGGTAGCCCGGATAGATGAAGATGTCGGTCCAGCCGGACTTCTCGGTGAAGCTCCCGTCCTCCGCCGCAAAGCTCTCGACGGTCCGGCAGGAGGTGGTCCCCACGCAGACGATCCGCCCGCCCTCGGCCCGGGTGCGGTTGAGGAGCTCCGCGGTCTCGGCGGAGAGCATGCAGAACTCCGCGTGCATGTGGTGGTCGGTGATCTCCTCGGCCTTGACGGGGCGGAAGGTGCCCAGACCCACGTGGAGGGTGACCCAGGCCAGCTTCACGCCCTTGGCCTCGATCTGCTCCAGCAGCTCCGGGGTGAAATGGAGGCCGGCGGTGGGGGCGGCGGCGGAGCCGTTGACCTTGGAGTAGACGGTCTGGTAGCGCTCCTGATCCTGGAGCTCCTCCTTGATGTATGGGGGCAGGGGCATCTTGCCCAGCTGCTCCAGGATCTCCAGGAAGATGCCGTCATAGTGAAACCGGACCAGCTTGTTGCCGTCCTCCCGCGCACCGACGACGGTGGCAGTCAGCAGGCCCTCGCCGAAGGAGAGCTCCGCCCCCACGGGGGTCTTGCGGCCGGGCTTGGTCAGGCACTCCCAGGTATCGTTCCCCGTGTCCTTGAGAAGCAGGACCTCCACGGCCCCGCCGCTGGCCCGCTTGCCCAGGAGCCGGGCGGGGAGGACCCGGGAGTTGTTCAGCACCAGGCAGTCGCCGGGCCGGAGATAGTCGATGATATCGTGAAAATGGCGATGCTCTACGGAGCCGTCGTTCCGGCGCATCACCAAAAGCCGGGAGCTGTCCCGCCGCTCCAGCGGCGTCTGGGCGATGAGCTCCGGGGGCAGGTCATAGTAAAAGTCATGTGTTTTCACAGAATCCCTCATTTGTTCAAAAAGATGCGTGACGCGTTTGGGGCTTTCGCCGATATTATATCGTATTATCACAGCTTCGTCAACGGTATAATCGCGGACGTGCGAGAATAGGATGTGCCGGGAAGAACAGGCACGCGGATCGGGAGTTGCCGGGATC
>JAFYAB010000042.1 GCA_017540945.1 Oscillospiraceae bacterium
CAGCCAGGGCTTATGAACTGTCCGCAGCAGAGCGGCGGTCTCGGTGGGATCTCCCAGGGACTTCACCGCCAGGCGGTAGGCCTCCTGCATGGGATGGCCCTTGGCGCGGTAATCCTCCACCCGGTCGGTGAAATGATCCCGCAGCTCTTGGGAGACCTTCCTCCGGTCGGGGGGATAGTATAGGCCCTTGACAGCCAGCTCCAGCCAACATTGGAAGCCGGACGGGTCCTCCTGGCTTGCGGCCTCCTGTTCCGCGGAGCTTTCCGCAGCCTCGTCCCAGTCAAATTCCGGCAGCGGCTCCGGCGGCTGCGCTTCTCCCGGCAGATTGCCTTGGGAATCCAGCCGATAGACCGGGGCCTCCCGCAGCTCCTGCTTTTCTTTCTTCTCGTCCATGGGCTTAGCCCCCCGCCGCATAGCGGAGCACGGAGTCCACCGCGCCGGAAAAGAGCTCCCACTGCTGGGTCTCCTCCGCCAGCTGACGGACACCCTTGTCCGTCAGCTGGTAGTAGCGGCGGGTCCGGCCCTTGTCGGTTTCCCGGTTGTAGGCCCGGACGAAGCCCTTTTTCTCCAGGTTGTGGAGGATGGGATAAAGGGTCCCCTCCTTCATCTGAAAGACCTCGTTGGAGGTAGCCTCCAGCAGGGCGATCATCTCGTAGCCGTACTTGTCCCCGCTTTTCAGCAGGCTCAGCACCAGCAGCGAGGTGCTGCCGGAAAGCAGGCTTTTGTCGATCTTCATCTTGATCCCTCCGTTCTCTCTGATTTGACAGCCGCTGGCTTTGGCTTCCGCTTCACGGCTCAAACTGTGTGGGCAGCTCCACGCTTCGAAGCACCTGCCCCGCCGCATCGTAGAGCGTCAGTTCCAAATGGGCCTCAGCTATGCGATACAACACGCCTTCGTTTGAGCGGTTGTAATGGCTCATCCATTGAATCAGTCCGTTATAGGGCGCAGTATAGTAGTTTTCCTCATCGTCCATCCATTCCTGCCATCCACCCGAATCCAGGAGCCTCCAGTGTGCAAGAATATCCGCCAGGTCAAAGCGGAAGAGAAACCAGTCGTTTTTCTTCTCCAGCAGCGGCAAACGGAAGCTCCCACCGACCGTATGACTACGATCTCTGTCCCTGGCCACCACAAGCGTCAGCGTCGCCTCCGACGCCTGCCCCGCCCGTACGGCAAAGCAGGGAATCATCCGCTCCACATACACTTCCCGCTCCTCGTCGTAGCGATACAGATCGGTTTTTCCTTCATAGGGATACTCAAAATCCCAGATTAGGGGCATATAGAGGACGCCATCCACGGCAGGACAGGAACGACGAAGGCTTGCGGTCCAGCCGAACCATTCCTTTTGAAGCTCCTCCAGATAGGCTGTCTCCCCGTCCTCGTATAGGGCCAGCTGCCCCTTCTCCGTATCCACCAGCAGCGAAGGCTCCAGCGCCGGAAGGCCCGCATCCTCCATGCCCCAGCGGTAGGCCCACCCAGGGAACAGGGCGTGATACCCCAGCATCGCCCAGACACAGACCAGCAGGATCAGAATGGCAGCCAGGTCCAGGGCCAACCGAAGGCCCCGGGGAAGTCGATTCCAAAGCTTTTTCATGGCATGCGCTCCTTCTCCAGCTTCAGCTCCAGCCGGGTCACGCTGCCGTCCTCCGCGGTATAGCGCAGCTCGTAGCGCTCCGCCTTCGGGCAGCTTTCCCATTGCAGGGCCCAGAAGGCGGCGTCTCGATACCAGAGCGGTTTGTCGGACACGTAAAAGATCGGCGGTTCTGACACTTCCCCATCCGCTGTAATGGCCACGACACTGAGCCGTTCTCCGATTTTGCTCCAGAGCACCGGATACTGTTCCGGCCTGCCTCGGAGCTCCAGCACACAGCTCGTCAGATAATACGTATCGGAGTCGATCTTCGGTTTCCAATCCGGATTCCATTCAAGCTGACTGGCAATGACCTCTGCCCTGCCCTCCGGGTCCTCCCGGAGCAGCTCCTCTCTGGCCATGGGGATTGACAGCTGAATCCCCATGGCCTCCGCCCGGACCGGAATGCCCTGCCGGACAGACAGCTTCTTGGGATAGCCCAGGCATAAGCGATCCAGCTCCAGGAAGCGATAGCTGGCGTTCAGAACGGCGTCAGCCTCGTCCTCCAGCTTGGGGTAATACCAGTCCTCCAGCTTCCAGTCGTCGAAGCTGACCCGCAGGACCTTGGTTTCATCCTCCTGCTCCAGGCGCAGCTCCAGCCACTTCGTATCGGTGACGAGACTTCCGGGCTTTCGTATTCCGATGAATACGCCGGTCAGCCAGGGCCGAATGCGGCGGACCAATATGGACAGCCGATCACGCCCGATCTCCTCTCCGCGGTCATCCATCACGCGCAGGCAGCGCCGGATGGTCTCCTCATTCAAATTGTGCCAGGGCGCGGCGCGGAAGTGCAGCAGCAGCTCGCTTTCATAATGAAAGCTGCGGACAAGCTGCCGTTCCACGGTGGAGTCCTGCTGCAGGAAGGCAAACGCCGTATCGCCCAGGCTGACCCGAAAAGCGCCGTAGTCAAATTCGTCGCTGCATCGGCCCTCCCGCCGGGCCAGTACCCTGTATTCAAATTTTTCGTAATCTGATACAAGGCCCAGTATCTCTTTTTGCTCTGTGCGGGACATGAAGCCAAGCGCGCTCAGGCTGAGATTTCCCTTGAACAGATTCACAACCACCAGCAGGACTCCGACCAGAAGCAGCAGCCGGGCAAGCTGCAGGCTAAAGCCCAGCCAGGGCTTGTGGACGCTGCGCAGGAGGCGGCTCGTCTCCTCCGGGTCTCCCAGATCCGCCAGTGCCTTCTTCGCGGCCTTGGCATAGCGCAGGCCCACGCTCTGATAGCCTGCGCAGCGGTCTCCATAGTGGGCCCAGAGCTCCTTCCGCACACGCCTGCGGTCCAGAGGATCGTACAGGCCCTTCAGGGCTCTGTCCATCCAGTCGTAGATGCCGGAAACCTCCGCACTTCCCTTTTTCCTGATTCCCATGGCGCAGCCCTCCCGGTACCCCGCAGCAGACAAGCTTTGTTTTGCATAGATACATCGATGTTCTATGTACCTCTATCATCTATATACCACGAACTTCGAGGTATGTCAAGCAAAAAATAATCACCTCCCGGAAAAACCGGGAGATGATCATTTTGATGCTTAAGGCTTCGAAGCTCAGAACTTCTGATGCACCACGCGCTTGACGTAGCTGGTGTGCAGCAGCTCGTGGGCCTTGTGGGAGCCGGGATTGCCGAGGTACTTGTCGTAGAGCTCGATGATATCCGGGTTCTCGTGGGACTTGCGGATGGTGTTGGCCTCGTCCAGATCGTACAGGACCTTGGCACGCAGGGCGCGGATGTCCACGAAGTTGCGGACGGAGGCGTGGACCTGGGGCTGACCGCCGCCGTTGACGCAGCCGCCGGGGCAGGCCATGAACTCGATGAAGTGGTAGTTCTTCTCGCCGGACTTGACCATATCCAGGACCTTGCGGACGTTGGCCAGGCCGGAGGCGACGCAGATGTTCACGTCCATGCCGGCCACGTGGTAGGTGGCCTCCTTGATGCCCTCGACGCCGCGGACGTCCACGAAGTCGGGACGGGGCAGGGTCTCGCCGGTGAGCCATTCCACGGCGGAACGCAGGGCGGCTTCCATAACGCCGCCGGTGGCACCGAAGATGACGGCGGCGCCGGTGCCGGAGCCCAGAGGATGATCGAAGTCTTCCTCAGGCAGATCGTCCCAGCGGATGCCGGCGCGCTTGATCATGCGGGCCAGCTCGCGGGTGGTCATGGTGTAGTCCATATCGGGCAGACCGGCGCCGGCCTGATCGTCGCGGCCGATCTCGAACTTCTTCGCGGTGCAGGGCATGACGGAGACGGAAACGATCTTCTTGGGGTCGATGCCCATCTTCTCGGCAAAGTAGCTCTTTGTGATGGCGCCCTGCATCTGCTGGGGAGACTTGCAGGAGGACAGGTTCTCGGTGAACTCGGGGTAGTAGTGCTCGCAGAACTTGACCCAGCCGGGGGAGCAGGAGGTGATCATGGGCAGCTTGCCGCCGTTCTTGACGCGGTCCAGGAACTCGCTGGCCTCTTCCATGATGGTGAGGTCGGCGCCGAAATTGGTGTCGAAGACCTTGTCGAAGCCGAGACGGCGGAGGGCCGCGACCATCTTGCCCTGGGCGTTGGTGCCGATGGGCTTGCCGAATTCCTCGGCCAGGCCGGCACGGACGGCGGGAGCCGTCTGAACCACCACGTACTTGTCGGGATCGGCGATGGCCTTGAAGATGTCGTCGATGTTGGACTTCTCATACAGCGCGCCCACGGGGCAGACGGCGATGCACTGGCCGCAGCAGACGCAGGCAGTGTCGGCCAGGTCCATCTCAAAGGCACAGCCGATGTTGGTCTTGAAGCCGCGCTCGTTGGCGCCGATGACGCCGATGCCCTGGAACTTCTCGCAGGCGGCGACACAGCGGCGGCAGAGGATGCACTTGGAGTTGTCGCGGACCATGTGGGCGGCGGACTCGTCGATCACAGAGGGGTTCTTCTCGCCGGCGTAGGCGTCCTGGTTCTCCACGCCGTACTCCTTGCAGAGGGCCTGAAGCTCGCAGTTGCCGGAGCGGACGCAGGAGAGGCAGGAGCAGTTGTGATCGGAGAGGATCAGCTCCAGGGTCTTCTTGCGGTAGGCCACGACGCGGGGGGTGTGGGTGAAAACTTCCATATTGGGGGCAATGGGATACACGCAGGCCGCGCACAGGCCGCGGGCGCCCTTGACCTCCACCACGCAGATGCGGCAGGCGCCGATCGCGTTGATGTCCTTCAGATAGCACAGGGTGGGGATGGTCACGCCGGCCATCCGGGCCGCCTCGAGGATGGTAGTACCCTTCGGGGCAGTTACCTCAATGCCATTGATCTTGACAGTATACTGTTCCATGTTGTCCTCCTTACTGCTTGCTGATGGCCTTGAACTTGCAGTTGCCCATGCAGACGCCGCACTTGACACACTTCTCGGGGTCAATTTCGACGGAGGCCAGCTTGTGGCCCGGGGCAATGTAGTCCGTGCGGGTGATGGCGTTGGCCGGGCAGTTGCGCATACACAGACCACAGCCGATGCACTTCTCCTTGTTCACCACGAACTTCAGCAGGTCCTTGCAGACGCCGGCGGGGCAGCGCTTGTCTACCACGTGGGCAATGTACTCGTCGCGGAAGTAACGCAGCGTGGAAAGCACGGGGTTGGGGGCCGTCTGGCCCAGACCGCAGAGGGCGTTGGCCTTGATGTAGTAGCAGAGCTCCTCCATCTTGTCCAGGTCCTCCAGGGTGCCCTGGCCCTTGGTGATCTTTTCCAGCATCTCCAGCAGACGCTTGGTGCCGATCCGGCAGGGGGTGCACTTGCCGCAGGACTCGTCCACGGTGAACTGCAGGAAGAACTTGGCGATATCCACCATGCAGTTGTCCTCGTCCATGACGATCAGGCCGCCGGAGCCCATCATGGAGCCGATGGCGATCAGGTTGTCATAGTCGATGGGAACGTCGAAATGCTCGGCCGGGATGCAGCCGCCGGAGGGGCCGCCGGTCTGAGCGGCCTTGAACTTCTTGCCGTTGGGAATGCCGCCGCCGATCTCCTCGATGACCTTGCGCAGCGGAGTGCCCATGGGGATCTCCACCAGGCCGGTGTGGGTGATCTTGCCGCCCAGGGCGAAGACCTTGGTGCCCTTGGACTTCTCGGTGCCCATGGATGCGAACCACTCGGCCCCCTTGAGGATGATCTGGGGAATGTTGGCCCAGGTCTCGACGTTGTTCAGGATGGAAGGCTTCTGGAACAGGCCCTTCTCAGCGGGGAAGGGAGGACGGGGACGGGGCTCGCCGCGGTTGCCCTCGATGGAGGTCATCAGCGCGGTCTCCTCGCCGCAGACGAAGGCGCCGGCGCCCAGGCGCAGGCCGATGTCGAACTTGAAGCCGGTGCCCAGGATGTTGTCGCCCAGCAGGCCGTACTCGCGGGCCTGGTCAATGGCGATCTGCAGACGCTTGACGGCGATGGGGTAC
>JAFYAB010000088.1 GCA_017540945.1 Oscillospiraceae bacterium
ATGGCCTTTGCCTCGATGTTTGGGAATCAGCAGCGCGAGAAGACAGCGTTGCCGGCCATACCGGAGAAAACTGGGGCTTTCTGACCAGCTGGGTCTTTTCCCGCAAGAAAGACATCTGCGTTGCCATCATGTACAACAACGTCACGGAAGCCGCCGACGAAGCGATAAATGACATCGCCTGCGAGATTTATAAAAACGCGAAGGAATAAAGGAGAAATACACGGATGGATAAAAATACCATGATACATAATTTGGCCCGCGAGTTGAATAAAAAGGACGGCTTCAACGGGGCCTGGCTCTACGCCGAAAAGGGCGAGATCGTGTCCAAGGGCGTTCTCGGTTTCCGGGATCCCGAAGACACGCTGCCGATCACGGAGGACACGATCTTCCAGCTGGCTTCGGTCAGCAAGACGTTCACGTCGGCGGCGGTCATGCTGCTGATGCGGCAGGGCCTTTTCAGCCCGGAGGACGAGATCACGAAGTTTTTCCCGGAGATCCCGTATCCGGGCGTGACGGTACGGCATCTGCTGACCCACACAAGCGGCATTCCCGATTACTTTGACGACGCGGATTGGTTCATCAAGATCTGGAAGGAAGAAAAGCGGGTGCCGGGCAACGACGAGATTTTGCGCTTTCTCCGGGAAACCAAGGCGAAACCGTACTTCGCCCCGGGGGAAGGCCTGCATTACTCCAACACCGGCTATAATCTCCTGGCGCTGCTGGTGGAGCGGCTCTCTGGCGTTCCCTATGAAGAGTTCCTGCAAAAGAATATTTTCGAGCCCGCCGGCATGAGTTCCACCCGCTGCTGCCATATCCGCAGAGACGGCGTTCCGTTTGAAAATTACGCTCAGGCGACGGTGTATGATGATGGAAAATGCGTGGCTGACATCGACTCCGCAGAGGAAGGCGACGTGGTCGCCTTTGACGGTCTGAACGGCGACGACTATGTGTACACCAACATTTTTGACATGCTCAGATGGGACAGGGCACTGCGCGAGGGTAAGGTGCTCACTCTTGAAGAGCAGCAGTTCATGTACACCCCCGGAAAGCTCAACAACGGTGAGGATGCTGTTTACGATGAGGATGATGGGCTTGGCTACGGTTTCGGCTGGGCCGTCGGGCACGACGAGGCCCTTGGACTGGTCGTCAGTCACAGCGGCGGCATGCCGGGCGTCGCCACCTGGTTCGAGCGCTTCCTCGACGCGGACAGGGTCCTTGTGATCCTCAGCAACCGGGACTACCGGGACGTCAGAGCGTATCTGGGCTACTGGGACGGCATGGAAGCGATCGCAAGAGACAAGGAGCCGGATCCCATCGTGTGCATCGAGGATATCGCGATCCAAAACCCGGACAAGTCGAAGTGGGAGCGCTTCTGCGGCAAGTACGAGCACCCCGAGGACGCGGACTTCATCGTGGACGAGGTCCGGATGCAGGACGGCGAGCTTTGGGCGAAGTGCATCGACGAGGACGGAGATGACATGTCCTTCCGCCTCTATGCCATCGGGGAAAACGAGTTCGGCCGGAAGGGCGGATTGCTGAAGCTGACCTTCGGCGACGGCTGCGTGACGTTCGACGATTATACCTGCAAAAAGCTGTAACTGATCACGAAAAGGAGTGTTATCATGAAATTTTCTGAAATGCCTTACAAGAGACCCAATCCCGAGCAGGTCAAGGCGGAGCTGACGGCGCTGACCGAGCGGCTTAAAAACGCGCAGAGCTATGAAGAAGCCCGCGCGGTCTTCCTGGAGAAGGAGGAGCAGGAAAAGGCCGTGGACACCATGGGCACCTTGGCCTACATCCGTCATTCCATCGACACCCGGGACGAATTCTATGACGGCGAGGTGGAGTTCTGGGACGAGATCGGGCCCGAGCTGGAGGAATACCAGCAGGCCTGGATCGACGCCATGCTGGACTCTCCCTTCCGGAAGGATTTCGCAGCCGAATACGGCGATCTGCTCTTTGTCAACGCCCAGATCGCCAAGAAGACCTTCACCCCGGAGATCATCCCGGATCTGCAGCGGGAGAACGAGCTGACCACCGAGTACGGCAAGCTGATCGCCTCGGCCCAGATCCCCTTCGAGGGCGGGGTCTACACCCTGTCCCAGCTCACGCCCTTCAAGACCTGCGCCGACGACGAAAAGCGCCTGGCCGCCTGGATCGCCGACGGCAAGTGGTGCAAGGAGCAGCAGCCCCGGCTGGACGCCATCTACGATGAGCTGACGCACCTGCGGGACAAGATGGGCCGGAAGCTGGGCTATGACGGCTATACCCAGCTGGGTTATTACCGCATGGAGCGCAACTGCTGGACCAAGGCCGACATTGAGAAGTTCCGCGACGCGGTGCAGAAGTACCTGGTCCCCGTGGCGGATTCCATCATGCGGGAGCAGGCGAAGCGCCTGGGCAAGCCCTACCCCCTGTCCTACGCCGACGCCGCTCTGAGCTTCCGCAGCGGCAATCCCCGCCCCGTGGGCACGGCAGAGGACATTCTGGATCAGGGCCAGAAGTTCTACGACGCCCTTTCCCCCGAGACAAGCGAATTTTTCCGGGCCATGCGGGAGAACGAGCTCATGGATGTGCTCTCCACCGAGGGCAAGGAGGGCGGCGGCTATCAGACCGAGCTTCCCCTCTATCAGGTCCCCTTCATCTTTGCCAACTTCAACGGCACCCAGGGCGACGTGGAGGTAGTCACCCATGAGGCCGGCCACGCCTTCGAATACTGGATGAACCGGACCCGCATCCCCACCGAGTACGCCTGCCCCACCGCCGAGGCCTGCGAGGTCCACTCCATGAGCATGGAGTTCTTCGGCTGGATGAACGCCGAGGGCTTCTTCGGCCCCGACGCGAAGAAGTTCATGTACAGTCACCTGTCCGACGCTCTGACCTTCATTCCCTACGGCACCCTGGTGGATCACTTCCAGCACGTCGTCTATGAGAAGCCGGAGCTGACGCCCGCCCAGCGCCACGCCGAGTGGAAGCGCCTCATGGGGATCTACATGCCCTGGATCCGGCTGGACGGGGAGATCCCCTTCTATGCCGAGGGCGAGCGCTGGCAGCGCCAGGGACACATCTACGAGACTCCCTTCTACTACATTGACTACTGCCTGGCTCAGACCGTGGCTCTGGAGATCTGGGCCATGATCCAGAAGGACCGGGAGAACGCCTGGAAGCACTATATGGCCTACACCGTCCAGGGTGGCAGCCGGACCTTTGTGGAGCTGCTGCAGCACGCCGGGCTTACCACCCCCTTCGACGAGGCCTGTCTGCGGGAGATCTGCGAAACCGCTGTCCATTGGCTGGAGAACTTCGACCTGACGGAGATGAGATGACCATTCAGCGCTATCCCGTCGGAGAAAACGAATTCGGCCGCAAGGGCGGCAGGCGCAGGCTGCGTTTTGTCAAAAGCTGCCTGGAGCTCGGCAAATTTCCCCGCAAAAGGCAGTTAGAGTTTTTGCGTTTTTCCTATTGACAAATCACGGGAGACCGCGTATTATAACAATTGTTACATAACGATTGTTATAGTACGCGGTCTTTGATATGGATTTCGTATCCTGCATTCAGAGAGGAGGATCTGCGCATGCCGCCGAAATCAAGGATCACAAAAGATATGATCCTGGACGCCGCGGTCGCCGTCGTTCGGGAAAGCGGATTTGAAAGCGTCAACGCCAGGACGGTCTCCCGGCGGCTGCACTGTTCCACGCAGCCGGTGATGTATCATTTCTCCACCATCGACAGCCTGAAGCGGGCCGCCTATGCCCGGGTAGACCGGCTCCATGGGACATATATGATGAACATTCCGGCGGAGCAGGACCCGGTCCTGGGGATCGGCTTGAATTATATCCGCTTCGCCGTGGAGGAACCGCAGCTGTTCCGCTTTCTGTTCCAATCCGGATACGCGGAGGAGAACAGTCTGCTGGAAATGATCGATTCCGAAGAGCTGGTCCCGGTCCTGGCCGCCATGCAGGAGGGTGCCGGGCTGGACATGGAAAAAACAAGGCAGATATTTTTGACCGTGGCGCTGTTTGCCCACGGCTATGCCAGCATCATCGCCAACAATGGTTTGGAATATAATGAAAAACTGATCGCGGAGCACCTGGAACGCTGCTGGGACGGCGCGGTGCTCGCGGCTGCCGGGGAGAAAAACGAACATGAAAAAGCTGTATGAAAAAAGCGAGATCAGCTTTGCGATCCTCTGGATCGTGATCTACACCGTGGTCATGGGCAGCCTGAAGAACAAGTTCGGGCTCGATACGCTGTGGCATATGCTGGGGATGATCGCCATCTCCGCGGCGATGCTCCTGCTTGTGATCAAAAACGGCCTCGCGGAGAAGTACGGCCTGTCCGGCTGGACAAAGAACAGCAGGGCCATGCTGTGGCTCATCCCTCTGTGGCTCCTGTCCTGTATCAATCTCGTCGGAGGCTTCAAGCCGGATTATCCGGTGCCGGGCCTGATCTATGCGGCGGTATCCATGGCCTTGGTCGGATACGCGGAGGAGCAGCTCTTCCGGGGCTTCCTGTTCAAGGCGATGCTGAAGGACGGCAGCGTCAAGGCGGCTGTCATCGTCTCCTCCGCTACCTTTGCGCTGGGCCATATTATGAACCTGTTTACCGGACAGAACCTTGTCGATACGCTCAATCAGGTCTTCTTTGCGGTCGCCGTCGGACTTGTCTTCACCATGGTGTTTTACAAAGGCGGGAGCCTGCTGCCCTGCATTCTGGCCCACAGCTTCATCGACGCAACCGCTGTATTTGCACCCGACAAAGGGTCTGTGCTTCTGAACGTGATCACACACGCAGCGATCCTCGTCATTTCCGCGGCATACTGCGTCTATCTGGCAAAGCGCGTCGAGACGCCCGCCGTGAACCGGGTCGAGGTCCGGAAGGAATCCGCCGCTGACGGGCAGGAGCCCTGAGGCGTTTGTCTACGGCAGATAAGGCTCTGACAGGAACAAAACACTTGCATACGGGAACGAAATATGGTATTATGACAACATCAATATAACAGAAAGGAATGCAGATCATGGGCGTTTTTTCCAAGCACCACCGTTTCCGCGAGGCGGGACAGGACGCCAACCAGTACAATGTCGAGATGTATGGCGTTCCCGCGCGATCCCTGTTTACCTCCACCAAGGTCTTCACCCTGCATCATAAAATCGAAATCACGAACAAGCAGGAGGAGGTCGTCTACCGGGCGCAATCCAAATTCTTCACCCTGCATGACAAAACGGACGTCACCGACGCCGCCGGAAAGCAGGTGGCGCACATCGAGCGCAAGATCCTGACTCTGCACCAGCGCCATTTTGTCACCATGGCGGACGGGACCCGCTTCGAGCTGTCCAGCGAGCTCTTCCATATCGTGAAGGACGTGATCAACATCGAGGGCCTGGGCTGGCAGCTTCGGGGCAACGTGTTCGGCTGGAACTTCCAGCTCTTCGACGCCGAAGGCGGCATCATTGCGCTGATCAGCCAGAAGGCCATTTCTCTCCATGACAAATACTGTATTGATATCTACCGCCCGGAGTACGAGGGCATTGTGGTGGCCATCCTGGTGACCCTCCAACATATGATCCGGGATCGGGAGAGGAGCAGCTCCTCCAGCTCCTTCTCTTCCTCCGCCTCGAACTGAACCCTTTCACAAAAGCCCATCCTGTTCTGTTTCGGAACAGGATGGGCTTTTTCCCGGTATTATTTGTTCCGTGTAAACCTTTTTGCCGTCTGTTGCATCTGATAGTCAGAACCTGCGCCGTAATATTTTATGATTTGTCAACCATACGCGGAGTCAAAGCGTCTATATCAATAGAGAGCATATTTCGATTGCAAAACCGCGGGGGATATGGTAACATGGAATCGAGGAATGGCTCCCATCTCAGAATGATTTGAAAGAAAGGACAAAGAATGATGAAACGTGCGCTATCAGTGTTCCTGGCCCTGGTGCTGCTGATCGGCCTGCTGGTTCTGCCCGCCAGCGCGGCCAGCGCGAAGGACGTCCACACCTATCTGATGAACATTGCCAAGGAGGGCAGCTACGACGATGCGGAGCACGCCTGGTATGACGGCTTTGAGATCGGCAGCAACAGCGAAGGAACCTTCTTCTACGTGGTCAGCTACATGGAGAAAACAAAGTATGTCCACAACTCCATCGTCTTCTTTGCGTCGAGCTCCGAGTATTTGAGCTATGAGGTCACCTGGAAGATCTCCAGCAATCCTTCCCCCTCCTATAACGCCTACGTGGAGGTCTACGACAAGGGCAGCAGCGCCGCCGATACCAACGGCGTTGTGGTGCTCCCCGCCAACTACAGCGGCGGCGCATACAGCTCCTTCAAGACCTTCTCCGGGGAAAGCGCGTATAAGACGGCTATGCTGGAGCTTTTGAATGCCTTCCTTCCCGGCGTGCTGGAATACACCCGCGCCGTGATCAACGAACAGGATTACACCCTGGCCACCCTGGGCATGACAGGCTACAAGAAGTGCGATTGGGTCCACGCCTTTGACAAGGGCAAGGTCACCAAGACGCCCACCTGCGGGGATCCGGGCACAAAAACCTATACCTGCAGGGTTTGCGGAACAACGCAGGATGAGTCGATCCCTGCCACCGGGGAGCACCAGTGGAAGAAAGAGGACGATCCCAGCATCAGCACGCCGCCCACCTGCACCGAGGACGGCACGACCTGGTATGTCTGCACGGTATGCGTCGCTACGAAATCGGAGGTCGTGCCTGCGCTGGGCCACGACTGGAGGCAGGATCAGGAGAAAACCGTGGAGCCCAGCTGCACGGAGGAAGGAAAACTCGCGGAAACCTGCGCCCGCTGCGGCGAGATCCGGGAATCCGCCCTGGCAGCCCTGGGGCACGACTGGAAATACACCAAGACCCTGACTCCTACGGTGGACAGCGAGCACGGCACCGCCCTCTATACCTGTCAGCGCTGTCAGCAGACGAAAGAGGATAAGCTCTGCGCCGGCCTGATCTTCACGGACATGCCCGCCGAGGGCAACTGGGCCCATAATCCCATCGACTGGGCCTACTTCAAGGGCATCACCTCCGGCAAGACCCCCACGACCTTCGCCCCCAAGGCCAAGGTCACCCGGGCCGAGGTCGTGACCTTCCTCTGGACCGCCATGGGCAAGCCTGAGCCCACGCTGACCGAGAATCCCTTCAAGGACGTGAAGGAGGGCAAATACTACTATAAGCCGGTGCTCTGGGCCTATGAGCACAACATCACCGGCGGCAAGACGGAAAACACCTTCGGCTGGAGAGACGAGTGCAGCCGCGCCCAGATCGTGACCTTCCTCTGGAGCGCCGCGGGCAAGCCGGAGCCGACCTTGACGGAGAACCCCTTCACGGACGTCAGTGAGGACAAATATTATTATAAGGCGGTACTCTGGGCCTACGAGAACAGCATCACCGGCGGCGTCACCGAGACCAGCTTCGGCCCGAGCAAGACCTGCACCCGCGCCCAGACCGTGACCTTCCTGTACAAGGCCTATGAGCTGCTGACCGCCGAGCCGGAGCCCTCCGTCGTGCTGGACTGGCGCTGGAGTCAGTTTAGCGGAGAGGGCATGGACCGCTCCGATCTTCTGCCCGGCGATATGGACATTCTGCGCGTCACGGTGCGGGGCGACGAGGAGCCCGTCCTGAGCACCGACAATCCGGAGGTGGTGGAGCTGATCCCCCAGAGCAAAAACGAGGGATTGGAGGAGGAGAACGGCGAGAAGGTCTACGAATGGGACGTCGTTATCGTTGGAAGCGGCACGGCTACGATCTCCTGCGCCATCGGCGGAGAGACGGACCGGAGCCTGACCATCCTGTCTTCCGCAGATCCGAGCTTCGTGTCCGCGGAGTGGATCATTGGGGAGGAGACCAGCACGGCGGATCCGATCACCCTGCCCGTGGAGCCACAGACCGCTCTGTTTGTCGTCATGCGCTATCCGGTCCTGCCCGAGGGCGAGGACGCCCCGAATCCCGATTCCTATGAGCTCCCGGAGATCGTGACCGACGTGCCGGAGCTCCTGAATATCCGGAAATCCGACAATCCGGTCAGCGTTGTCGGCAGCCACGAGCGCGGCTTCCTCTGGCTGGTTTCCCCGCAGAAGGCCGGCAGCGGAACCGTTTCCATCCGCTTCCGGGGCGAGCTTGTCAGGAGCCTGAACGTCATTGTGCCGGAGCAATAGAAGCACTGTTTTTTACATATATTTGATAAAGTTAGAAACTTATTATCAAATATTAGTATTAGTCAAATAATAGTATTACAGAGAAATCCCCCATGCGGCGCGTACCGCATGGGGGATTTCCCATGGCTGTCAGGGCTGCTGGAGCTCCGAGCTTTCAGGCGTCTTAGGCTCCCAGGGATGCTTGGCGTCCACAATGGCGTGTTCCAGGAGGTATTCATGCCAGATGGAATACTTGCTGGCCTGCAGATGGGCGCCGTCGCCGCTGTAATCGGCGGGCAGATGATCGGTGCCGTCGTTGAGACAGTCGTTGACCTCCAGATAGAAGATGTCCACATTGTTGGCCAGCTTCTTGATGGCCTCGTTCTTCTCCTTGATATTCGCTGTGGCGAAGACCGGATAATCAGCCTCATGTTTCTGGGTCACGTAGAGAATGCTCTGAATATAGATCAGGGCGTCGGGCTGATAGGAACGGATCTCCTTGACGACCTTTTCGTATTGGCTGAAAAAGCTCTCGGTGCCATAGCCCACTTCGTTGATGCCGAACATCAGATAGATCTTGCCGAACTGCATGCCCTTGAGCAGATCGCGGGTGGTGGCGAAGCCATAGCGCTTGTCCTCGTCCGCGCTTTCCATGATCTTGTAGATGGTCATGGAGGTGGCGGGGAAGGGGTAGTGCTTGCAGGCGCCGGGGGTGCTGTAGAGGTACAGGCCGTCGGTGCGGGAGTCGCCCAGGAACAGGGCGTCTTCAAAGTAACGGTCGTCCACCGTCGTCATGACGGGTCCGGGAGGCTCCGTCACCGGGGCTTCCGTGGAGGGCTCCGTGGTGAGCTGCGCAGTCTCGCTGGAAATGGGCTCCGATGAGCTCGAGCTGACGGGGCGTTCCTCGGTGGAAACAGGCCGTTCATCGGGATCCCGGGGCGTTTCGGTCTTTGGGACTGCTTCGGTCTGGATCGCAGAAGGGACAGTTGTGGAATCGCTGCTGCCGGCGGCGCAGCCCTTCATACCCATAATGCCCAGGAAAACCAAGCCGAAGGCCACCACCAGGGTCAGCATGGGGATGGCGGAGAGAATGGAGGCGCCGCCCTTCGGCGCCCTGCGGCCGCGGTCATTCCGCCGCCTGGGGGAATTGGTATATTGTTCGTTCATAGTATACTCCTGTTCGTTCAGATCAGAATGCGGCGTAGCCCATGGGGTCGCTGCCGGTTTGGGTCAGTACATAGACCGCGTACCAGAACAGACCGGCCAGCAGGGCGGAGACGATCCAGGCAGCAAGTCTGGAGTCCAGGAAGCGGAGGATGCGCTTGCCGAGATTGAAGCGGCTGAGCAGGGCCTTCAGCCAATCCAGGACGGGGAGGCAGAAGATCACGCCCACCACCACGTAGGGACCCACCAGCTTCCAGTTCTTGGCAAAGTCCGCGGGGTCCGCCCCGGCGGAGGCGCCGGCGGCAGGGAAGAGGCGGCTGAAATAGAGGGCCAGCTGGTCGATATCCTTGATGGTGAAGACCACCCAGCTCAGCACCATGGGGATCACCACCCAGATATGGGCCAGGAGGGAGACCACAAGCTTCCAGAGCTTCCCGGCCAAGCCGTCGCCCAGCCGTTTGCCGATGCAGAAGCGCTCCGCCACGAAGGTCCTCCAGAGCCGCTCCAGGACGATCATGAGGCCAATGCTCATGCCCCAGAGGATGAAGTTGAAGCCGCTGTCGGGCTTGCGGAGGATGATCCAGCTCAGGGGGATCAGCAGAAGCAGCGGCAGCCAGCCCAGGAGCCGCGCCCCGGCGCCGGGGCGCTTGCCTGCCCGGCGAAGCACCGCCCTGCGCCAGAGGGGCGTCAGCGCCACGAAAGCCCCGGAGAGAACGCCCCAGAGCAGGTACTTGGGCGCCAGGCCGTTGCCGTGCCAGAGGGAGGTCAGCAGCCACACGAAGAGCACGTTCACGACGGTACGCAGCAGACCCTTCCGGCTGCCCCCCAGGGGGATATAGACGAAGTCCTTGAACCAGCGGGTCAGCGTCATGTGCCAGCGCCGGTAGTAGTCGCCCACGGTCCGGGCAATATAGGGAAAGTTGAAGTTCTGGGGCAGTTCAAAGCCCAGCAGCCGCGCGATGCCCAGCGCCATGTACATATAGGAGATCCAATCCATGTAGATGTGCAGGCTCGCGACCACGGCGCCCAGCCAGGCCAGCTTTGTGGAAATGGCGTCGTAGCCCGCGGTAATCAGGGCGTGGTAGCCGCTTCCGAAGAATTCACCCAGCTTTTGCACCACCAGGATGTTCAGAATAAAGCCCAGGGTGAATTCCTCCAGGCCCTTTTGGATGTTGGACGCGGAGACGCGGGGCTTGTCCAGCTGCCCGCCCAGCTCGCTGTAGCGGGTGATGGGGCCCTGGAGGAACTTCGGGAAGAAGAGGCCGAAGCCGGCGAAACGGACCGGGTCGGTCTCCGCCTCCACCGTGCCGCGCCAGACCTCCGCCAAATAGGCCATGAAGGAGAAGAGGTAGAAGCTGAGGCCCAGGGCGTGGGCGTTCAGCAGCTTGAAGCTGACCAAGGCCACCGCGTTGACCGCCACAGCCATCCCCATGACCGCCTTGGGATGGCGGGTGCGTTGGATGCAGATGCCCAGCAGATAGTTGACCGCGGTGAAGAGCAGGGCCCAGAGCAGGGCGGAAAGGGAGCCGTAACCGATAAAGAACGCGCTGCTCAGAAGCAGCAGCCAGCGCTTGAACCGGGCCGGACAGAGCCCGTACAGCACCAGGAAAGCAGCCAGGAACCAGAGAAAGGGTATGGTATTGAAGAACATAAAACAGATCCCTCGCAATAACTTGTGGTTTTCGCCCATTTTCTCATTATTATACCACTATATGACGGAAAAAGCAATACAATTTCTTCCACTTGCAAATATTGACCCGATATGATAAAATAAACAAAATATAGACCAAAGCAAAGGATACAAGCTATGAACGAAATGATCAGCTTTCAGCAAATGGACATTCCCGCGCCGATCCTGCAGGCCCTGGAGGAAAAGGGCTACGCCTGGCCCACCAAGGTCCAGGCGGAGGCCATCGGGCCGCTGATGGAGTGGAAGGACGTGATCGCCAAGGCTCCGACGGGCACCGGCAAGACCTTCGCCTTCGGCATTCCCATGATCGCCCACATCGACCCCGCCTGCGAGGAGGTCCAGGGCCTGATCCTGGCCCCCACCCGGGAGCTTGCCCTCCAGATCGGCGACGAGCTCCGGGGTCTGCTGACCCACTACGACAAGATCCGCGTAGCCGTCCTCTACGGGGGACAAAAGCTGGAGCCTCAATTCGCCCAGCTCAAGAAAAAGCCCCAGATCGTGGTGGCCACCCCGGGACGCCTGATGGACCACTACAAGCGCCGTTCCATCCGCCTGGATAAGATCCAGACCGTGATCCTCGACGAGGCGGACCGGATGCTGGATATGGGCTTTTTCAAGGACGTGACCGGGATCGTGGAGAAGGTGAAGAACCGGAAAAACCTGGGGCTCTTCTCCGCCACCATGTCCCAGGAGGTCATGACTGTCTCCTGGATGTACCAGCGGGACGAGGTGGAGATCACCGTCAGGCCCGAGTCTGAGGACCGGCCCGACATCGACCAGTATTCCGTTACAGTCCCGGCTCTTGAGAAGCTCAACGCCGTGCGCTGGATCCTCCACCTGGGAGGCTTTGAGCGGGTCATCATCTTCTGCAACACCAAGAATATGTGCCAGCGGGTTTCCGACGATCTGCGCCGGGTGGGCGTGGACGCCGACTGCATCCACGGGGACATCCCCCAGGCCCAGCGGGAGCGGACCATGAAGTCCTTCCGCAAGGGCAAGCTGCCGGTGCTGATCGCCACCGACGTGGCATCCCGGGGCATCGACGTGGACGATGTGGACTGCGTGATCAACTATGACGTGCCCCAGGAGAACGACTACTACGTTCACCGCATCGGACGCACGGGCCGGGCCAAGAAGAAGGGCGTCAGCTACACCGTGATCGGCTCCTTCCCGGAACAGGCCAAGCTGGACGAGATCGCCAAATACTGCCATTTCACCGTGCAGCCAATGGCCATCACCGAAACCGGTCTGGTGCCCGTGGAGCGCCGACAGGCGGCACCGGTCTCCCGCCGACGCAGATGACGGCGGCGGAAAAGGGCTTCCTGCTGCTCTGCGGGGAGCTTGGAGATGGGCAAAAGCCCCTGACGCCCGCCCAGCTCCGGACACTCCGGGCCCGGGTCCTGGCCCGGGACGGGGGAGAGGAGGCGGAGGATCGGCCCCTGGAGGCGGCGGATCTCCGGGCGATGGGCTATGACGAAGCCTTTGCAGGCCGAATCTGCCGCTTGCTGGAGCGGGAGCAAAATCTGGAAGCCTATCTGTCCGTCGCCGCGGAGCGGGGCATCCGGCCGCTGACCCGGATCTCAGCGGAATATCCCGCCCGGCTGCGCTGTCTGGGGGATTCGGCTCCCGCCGTGCTCTTCTGCCGGGGCGACGCCGCCCTTCTGAACCGGCCTGCGGTCTCCCTGGTGGGGAGCCGGGAGCTGACGCCGGCGGGGGAGGCCTTTGCCCGCCGGGTCGGGGAGCTGGCGGCAGGGGAGCGGCTGATCCTGGTTTCCGGCAACGCCCGGGGCGCGGACCGGACCGCCCAGGAGGCCTGCCTGGCCGCCGGAGGCAGCGTGGTCTCCGTTCTGCCGGAGGGCCTGCAGGACCACGATCCCGCCGGCCGCAGCATTGTCTATCTCTGTCTGTGGGGCTGGCATCTGCCCATGGCCGCCTACCGCGCCCTGGAGCGCAACCGCCTGATCCATGCCCTGGGGGAGAAGGTCCTCGTGGCCCAGTCCCGCCGCTTCGGCGGCAGCTGGCGAGGCTCGGAGGAGAACCTTCGCCGGGGCTGGAGCCCGCTCTTTGTCAACACAGACGGCGGACCCGGCTGCGCCGCCCTGGCGGACCTGGGCGCCGCCCCCGTCAGCCTGAAGGATCTGAGCTCGCTTTCCGCCCTGCGCCCTGCGGCGATCCCGCTGAGTCTGAATCCGTGAAAAAACCATTGTAATCTTAAGAAAAATGTGCTATACTAATAGAACAAATACCCAGGAGGTCACTGAATTATGTGTGGAATCGTAGGTTATCTTGGCAGCCGGCAGGCCGCCCCGATCCTGCTCGACGGACTGACTAAGCTTGAATACCGCGGCTATGACTCCGCCGGCGTCTGCGTCATGTCTGACGGCATCCTGAAGGTCGCGAAGTCCAAGGGCCGTCTGGCGAATCTGAGCGGTCTCATTGACGGCGGCAATGCCATTCGCGGCACCTATGGCATCGGTCATACCCGCTGGGCCACCCATGGCGCGCCCTCCGATATCAACAGCCATCCCCATATCGCGGACGCCGGCAAGATCGCCGTGGTCCACAACGGCATCATCGAGAACTATCTCAAGCTGAAGGAAGACCTCATCCGCAAGGGCAAGCATTTCCAGTCCGAGACGGACACCGAGGTCGTTGCCAATCTGGTGGAGTACTACTACGACCGGCTCCAGGACTTCCCCCGGGCTGTCCGCCGGGCCGTGGGCCAGCTGGAGGGCAGCTACGCCCTGGGCATTCTCTGTCAGGATTTCCCGGGCACCATGATCGCGGTAAAGAAGGAAAGCCCCCTGATCTTCGGCTTCGGCGAGGGCGAGAACTTTATCGCCTCCGACGTGCCCGCCATTCTGAAGTACACCCGCAAGGTGGTCTACCTCAACGACGGCGACACCGTCATCTTCACGAAGGACAACGTCCGCTTCTACGACGCCTTCTACGATCCCGTGGAGAAGGTCCCCGAGGTCATCGACTGGGACATCTCCGCCGCGGAGAAATGCGGCTACGACCATTTCATGATCAAGGAGATCCACGAGCAGCCCAAGGCTGTCAAGGGGACCCTGTCCCCCCGGATCCGGGACGGCCGGGTGGTGCTGGACGACATCAAGCTCACCAAGGATTACCTGGAGGAGCTGAAACGGATCTATATCGTGGCCTGCGGTTCCTCCTACTATGTGGGCTGTCTGGGCAAGCATATCATCGAAAAGACCTGCCGCATCCCCGTGGAGCCCATCCTGGCCTCGGAGTTCCGCTACTCCGAGCCGGTTCTGGGCAAGGATACCCTGGTGCTGATCATCTCCCAGTCCGGCGAGACCGCCGATACCAAGGCCGCCCTGGAGGAGGCAAAGCGACAGGGAGCCAGGACCCTGGCCATCGTCAATGTGGTGGGCTCCGCCATCGCGAAGGCAGCCGACGACGTGATCTACACCTGGGCAGGTCCCGAGATCGCCGTGGCCACCACCAAGGCCTTCTCCACCCAGCTCTCCGTCATCTATCTGATCGCTCTCTACATCGCCGATCTGCTGAAGACCATCAAACCGGAGGAGTACAACGCGATCGTCGATGAGATGGTCAAGCTGGACCAGAAGATCTCCCTCTGCCTGACGCCGGACAGCATCGCCAGGATCCGCTACTACGCCGAGCAGCATTTCAAGGTTCACGACGCCTTCTTCATCGGCCGGAATGTGGACAGCGCCATCTGTCTGGAGGGAAGCCTGAAGCTGAAGGAGATCGCTTACATCCACTCTGAGGCCTACGCCGCCGGCGAGCTCAAGCACGGTCCCATCTCTCTGATTGAGGACGGGACCCTGGTGGTGGCGGTGGCCACCGTGGACGCGCTTTTCGACAAGACCATGTCCAACGTCAAGGAGGTCCGGGCCCGGGGCGCCGACGTCTTCGCGGTCACCACGGAGAAGTATGCCGACGAGATCAAGAAGACGGTTCCCTCGGTCATCACCGTTCCCGTCACCCATCCGCTGCTGCAGCCCAGCCTGACCATCATCCCGCTGCAGGTCTTCGCCTATTACATCGCCCTGCTCCGGGACTGCGACGTAGACAAGCCCCGCAACCTGGCAAAATCCGTTACCGTTGAGTAAACCTGTCGCCGTCAAGCAATTCCTATCAATTGATCTTGAAAGTGAGGTTGTATAAAATGAAGCTTCCCAACAATACCGTTTGGTCCGACCGCAAACGCACGCTTTTCGGCCTGCCCTGGTCCTTTACCAAGTATATTCTGACGGATGAAAAGCTCCTGATTGTCAAGGGCCTTATCAAGCAGACGGAGGATGAGATCCGCCTTTACCGGATCCTCGATATGTCTCTGTCCCGGACCTTCCGGGAGCGGATCGACCGGGTGGGCACCATCCACTGCTGCTCCTCCGACAAGACCGCCTCCGAGTTCGACATCAAGCACGTCAAGAATCCCAGAGAGGTCAAGGAAATGCTCTCCGACCTGGTGGAGAAGCAGCGCAGCTCTCACGGCGTCTCCATCCGCGAGGATATGATGCCCAATCTCTTTGACCACGACCACGACGGCATCAGCGACTCCATCGAGCACAAATAAAGACGCGCGCCCGGACCGCGGTCCGGATCGTGGAAACTGCAATAGGAAATCGGAATTTTTGGTTCCGATTTCCTATTGCTTATTTTGGAAGTTTATGCTATAATATACGATACGGTATCTGTAACTTTTTTATCTGGTGAAGGCGATGAATGAATTTATTTCCGTCCGGGGCGCCCGGGCGAACAATCTGAAGAATATTGACCTGACGATCCCGCGGGACAGGCTGGTGGTCTTTACGGGCCTCTCGGGCTCCGGGAAATCCTCCCTCGCGTTTGACACCATCTACGCCGAGGGCCAACGCCGTTATGTGGAGTCCCTGTCCTCCTATGCCCGGATGTTTCTGGGCCAGATGGACAAGCCCGACGTGGACGCCATCGACGGCCTTTCGCCTGCCATTTCCATAGATCAAAAGACCACCTCCAAAAACCCGCGCTCCACCGTGGGCACCGTCACGGAGATCTACGACTATCTGCGTCTGCTCTGGGCCCGCACCGGCGTGCCCCACTGCCCCAAGTGCGGCAGGGAGATCCGCAAGCAGACCATCGACCAGATCGTGGACAAGGTGCTGCAGCTGCCCGAGGGGACCCGCTTCCAGGTGCTGGCGCCGGTGGTGCGGAGCAAAAAGGGCGAGCACCAGAAGGTCTTCTCCGACGCGAGGAAATCCGGCTTCGCCCGGGCCAGGGTGGACGGGAATCTCTACGATCTGACCGAGGACATCGTTCTCGAAAAGAATAAAAAGCACAACATCGAGCTGATCGTGGACCGGCTGATTCTCCGGGGGGATATCACCCGGCGGCTGACGGACTCCATCGAGACCGCCACCTCCCACGGCGGCGGCCTGGCCCTGATTCAGCGCATGGACACGGAGGAGGAGCTGCCCTTCTCCCTGAACTACGCCTGCGAGGACTGCGGGATCTCCATGCCGGAGCTGAGCCCCCGGATGTTTTCCTTCAACAACCCCTACGGCGCCTGCCCCCACTGCGCGGGTCTGGGCTTCCAGCTGAAGGTGGACCCGGATCTCATCATTCCGAACCGCAGCCTCTCCATCCTGGAGGGGGCCATCCAGGCCAGCGGCTGGGGCAACGTGCGGAACGACTCCATTTCCAAAATGTACTTCGACGCCCTGGCCGAGCGCTATCATTTCAGGCTGACGGACCCCGTCGAGAAGATCCCCGAGGCGGGTCTGAACGCCATCCTCTACGGCACCAAGGGGGAAAAGCTCAAGCTCTACTATGAGCGGGCCAACGGCCGAGGCACCCTGGAGCAGGCCTTTGAGGGCATCGTACCCAGCCTGGAGCGCCGCTACCGGGAGACCCAGTCCGACGCCATGCGCAAGGAGCTGGAGGAGTGCATGTCCAGCTCTCCCTGCCCGGAGTGCGGGGGCAAGCGCCTTTCGCCCATCTCCCGGGCCGTCACTGTGGGCGGCATGCGGATCATGGACTACTGCGATCTGCCCGTGACCCGGGCTCTGGACTTTATGGAGCGGCTGGAGCTGCCCCCCACGGAGGCCATGATCGCCGCGCCCATCCTGCGGGAAATCAAGGCCCGCCTCGGCTTCCTGCGCTCCGTGGGTCTGCAGTATCTGACCCTCTCCCGGGCCGCCGCCACCCTCTCAGGCGGCGAGAGCCAGCGCATCCGTCTGGCCACCCAGATCGGCTCCAGCCTGATGGGCGTCCTCTATATCCTGGACGAGCCCTCCATCGGCCTGCACCAGCGGGACAACGACAAGCTGCTGGAGACCCTGAAGCGGCTGCGGGACATCGGCAACACCCTGATCGTCGTGGAGCACGACGAGGACACCATCCGCGCCGCGGACTACGTGGTGGACGTGGGACCCGGCGCCGGCATCCACGGCGGCGAGATCGTGGCCCAGGGCTCCATCGCGGACCTGGAGGCGGAGCCCCGGTCCATCACGGGCCAGTATCTCTCCGGCCGGCGGAGCATCCCGGTCCCCGCCGTCCGCAGGCCGGGCAGCGGCAAAACCCTGCGGGTCTTTGGCTGTCGGGAGAACAATCTCCAGGCCATCGACGTTGCCATCCCTCTGGGGACGCTCTGCTGCGTCACCGGCGTCTCCGGCTCCGGCAAGTCCTCTCTCGTAAACGAGATCATCCACAAGAAGCTGGCGGGCAGTCTGAACCACGCCCGCATCCGGCCGGGCAAGCATGAGCGGTTTGAGGGCATCGAGGCTCTGGACAAGGTCATCTGCATCGACCAGAGCCCCATTGGCCGGACCCCCCGCTCCAATCCCGCCACCTACACCGGACTGTTCAACGACATCCGGGACCTCTTTGCCTCCACCCAGGACGCCAAGCTTCGGGGCTACGGCCCGGGCCGCTTCTCCTTCAACACCAAGGGCGGCCGCTGCGAGGCCTGCGGCGGCGACGGCCTGGTGAAGATCGAGATGCACTTCCTGCCGGACGTCTATGTGCCCTGCGAGGTCTGCCAGGGCAAGCGCTACAACCGGGAGACTTTGGAGGTCAAGTACAAGGGCGCGTCCATCGCCGACGTACTGGAGATGACCTGTGACGAGGCCCTGGACTTCTTCCGGAACCTGCCCCGGATCCGGGACAAGATCCAGACCCTGGTGGACGTGGGCCTGGGCTACATCAAGCTGGGCCAGAGCTCCACCACCCTCTCCGGCGGCGAGGCCCAGCGGGTCAAGCTGGCCACGGAGCTGTCCCGCCGCTCCACCGGCTCCACCTTCTATATTCTCGACGAGCCCACCACGGGCCTGCACATGTTCGACGTCAGCAAGCTCGTCGACGTGCTGCAGAAGTTTGTGGACGCCGGCAACACGGTGTTGGTGATCGAGCACAACCTGGACGTGATCAAATGCGCCGACTGGATCATTGACCTGGGCCCCGAGGGTGGCGACGGCGGCGGCCGCGTGGTTGCGGCCGGAACGCCGGAGGAGATCTGCGAGGTCGCGGAGAGCTTCACCGGAGAGTATTTAAAAAAAGCGTTGAAAATTGAAAGTTGAAAGTTGAAAATGAATGTGTTTTTCAAATTGCCATTTGAAAAACTCCGACACTGTCAACTGGCAACTGTCATTTGTCAATTCCAAGGAGGAACCATGAGACTTGATAAATTTTTAAAGGTTTCAAGAATCATCAAGCGCCGCACGGTGGCCAACGAGGCCTGCGACGCAGAGCGGGTCACCGTCAACGGCCGCCCCGCCAAGGCCGGCTACGAAGTGAAGGTGGGGGATCAGATCTCCATCCGCTTCGGCGCCAACACCCTGAACGTGGAGGTCCTCCGGGTGGAGGACAACGTCCGCAAGGAAGACGCGGCGGGCATGTACCGGGAGATCTGAGCCGCAAGGCATCGGGACGGTGGGCCCGATGCTCGAATATCGAAACGGAGGCATCAATATGAAAGTGTTCAAGAAGATCCTGCTGACCCTCGCAATCCTGCTTGGCGTCGTACTCCTGGCGGTTGTGGGCCTCTTTACCTGGCTGACCATCACGGAATACCGGCCAGAGCCGGTACAGCCTGCGGAGATCTGGGCGCCCAACGCCGGTCTGGAAACTGTGGAGTCCGTTCCGGAGCCGAAGCTGGACAAGGACACGATCACGATCCTGTCCTGGAACGTGGGATACTGCGGACTGGGTAAGGAGAGCGACTTCTTTATGGACGGCGGCACACAGGTCCAGCCCCTCAGCGACGAGCTGGTCAAGAAGAACTTCTTTGGCATCTGCGAGAGAATGATGGAGCTGAAGCCGGATTTCCTGTTCCTGCAGGAGGTGGATACCAACTCGGACCGCAGCAATCTGACGGAGGAATCCTCCTTCCGCTCCAGCCTGAACGAGTATGTCTCCACCTTTGCCCTCAACTTTTCCACCAAATTTGTTCCGTATCCCTGGCCGCCCATCGGCAAGGTGAACTCCGGCCTGCAGACCCTGTCCCGCTATGGGATCACAGAGTCCACCCGGATCAGCCTGCCCTGCCCCTTCTCCTGGCCGGTCTCCATGGTGAACCTGAAGCGCTGCCTGCTGGTGAGCCGCGTTCCCATCGCGGACTCCGACAAGGAGCTGGTGCTGGTGAATCTGCACCTGGAGGCCTACGACAGCGGCGAGGGCAAGCTGGCCCAGTCCAGGCAGCTGCGGGAATTCGTGGAGCAGGAGTATGAGAAGGGCAACTATGTGATCGCCGGCGGCGACTGGAACCAGATCTTCCCAAAGTCCGAGAAATCCTGGCCCAACACCCACAAGGAGCTCTGGACTCCCGGTTATCTGGACGAGGCGGAGCTGGCGGAGGGCTGGCGCTATGTCTGGGACGCCTCCGTGCCCACCTGCCGTCTGCTGAACCAGCCCTACGATCCCTCCGACGAGGCCAACACCCAGTATTATGTGATCGACGGCTTCCTGGTCTCACCGAACCTGCGTGTGGAAAAGGTGGAAACGCTGGACGAGGATTTTTCCTTTACCGATCACAACCCCGTTCAGCTGACTCTGTCACTGGGAGAATGAGTTATGAAACGATTATGGATTTGTTTCCCGCTTTTGGCGCTGCTTTTTGCGCTGCTGCTGGCGGGCTGCGGGATCTTCGGCGAGGATGAAACCGAAGAAATCCCCAACGACAGCTATCAGATGGACCCCGCCTGGACCCAGGGGAACAATGTCTCCCCGGAGCCCACGGGGAAGACCACGGTAAAAACGGTGCGCTCCTACGACGGAGAGATCCCGCTCTCCCAGCCCGTCCAAAGCTACAGCTACCGCCTGCCCTTCATCGACCTGGCGGGCGCCCAGGCCGTCGGCTGCAATCAGGAGATCGAGAACCTGTACGGCACCCTGATCCGGCAGTCCCTGGACGCCATGGAGCGCTATGAGGACCCGATCCTCCAACGGCTGAGCTTTACCAGCTACAGCTTTGGCGGCGTCCTGACTGTTCGGGTGGACCGCCTGGACTATGACGGCAACAGCACGCAGGCGTACTACACCGTGGACGCCGAGAACGGCGAAGCGGTGAGCCTGGAAAAGCTCTTCGCCGCGGCGAATGTTGACGGAGATCCCCAGACGGTGATCAACGACGCGGTGATCGCGCTCTTTACCAGCCGCTTCGGCGATCTCAAGGGGGCCGGCGTGGAGGTCACCACCGCCCTGAACCGCACCCAGGGAGCGCTCTCGTCCCTGAGCACCAACCGCATCTACATGACCGAGACGGGGGCGCTGAGGATCGCTCTGGAGCTGTACGCGCCGGACGGCAGCTGTACGCTCGAGGAGCTGAGCCTGCCCTGAGACCGGAGGTGCGTTCAAGTGTCAACACAGTACAAGCTCGTTCTCTGCCTGCTGGGGATCAATCTGATGACCTTCCTGGTTTTCGGCCTGGATAAGGCTCTGGCAGTGGGGAAGAAGCGCCGGGTGCCGGAGGCGACCCTGTTGAGTCTGTGCGTTCTGGCCGGGAGCGTCGGCGCCATGTTTGCCATGACGCTCTTCCGCCATAAGACCGACGCCCGGGCCCATCCCGCCTTTGTCTGGGGCGTGCCCGTCATCTTCCTGCTCCAGCTGGCGGCGGGGGGATATCTGATCAGGGGGCTGTAAATGGGACAGAAACGCAAACAGACACAAAACGAAAGAAAGCATCCGGACGCCGCGGCAGGGAAGGGGCTTCGTCCCGCCACAAAACGATGGATGATCGTCCTGGGCGTTATCGCCTTGGCGCTGATCCTGGCGCTCGCGGCGCTGCTGCTCCTCCTGCCCGGCGGCTCCAAGCAGCCCCTGGATCGCTACATCGCCGAAAACTGGACCGTCTTCCGGCTCCGGAGCTGGGACGAGAAGAGCGGGGCGCTGGAGCTGGACTATCCGCTGCGCTTCCGCTATGAGCAGATGGAGAAGTACGGCGGTAAGATCGAGGAGCTGCGCGCCTTGCCGGCGGGGAACTACGCCACCGCCGAGACCCTCAAGGCCGCCGCCAGGACCGCGGCCGGCGCGGAGATCCGCTCCGTCACCGTCTACGGGCTCACCACAGACGAAAAGACCGCCTACACCGTCTACCCCGACGGCACGATCAAGGCCTGCTGGGAGCCGGAGCCCGAAGGCCCCTGAAGATACTGAAAACGCTCCCGCGGAGTTCCCGCGGGAGCGTTTTCAATCCCTGGCAATCTTGTCGTTTACAGCAGGCCGCAGATCAGATCCGTATAGGCCTGGGCGTCCTCAATGGGCAGATCCGCCAGGATCAGGCCCTGGGCGTAGAGCACAGCGGCGTACTGCTTTGCCTTCTCCGGATCCTCCGAAATCAGGCCCTTGAGCTTCTGTACCACAGGATGCTCCGGGTTCAGCTGGAGCACCTTCTCCACGGGAATGGCCATTTCGGGGTTCATCCGCTTGAAGTACTTCTCCATCTCAAAGCTCATGCCACCCTCGGGAATCAGGCAGACCGGATGGCTGCCCAGATCGGCGGAGATCTCCGCCCGGACGATCTTGCCATCCAGGGCGGTCTTGATGAAGTCCAAGCCGTCCTTCCAATCCGCGGCGGCGGCTTCGGCTGCCTTCTTTTCCTCCTCGGTGCTGAGATCCAGATCGTCGGTGGCCAGGTTGCGGAATTCCTTTTCCCCGTAGGTCATCAGGGTCCTGGGCACGAATTCGTCCACGTCCTCGGTCATAAAGAGCACGTCGTAGCCCTTCTCCTGGAGCCGCTGGTACTGGGGCAGCTGGGCCAGGCGGGCGTTGCTCTCGCCGGCGGCGAAGTAGATATGCTTCTGGCCCTCGGGCATGGCGTCCACATATTCCTTCAGCGTCACAAGCTTCTGCTCCCGGGCGGACCAGAAGAGCAGCAAATCCTGCAGGGCGTCCTTGTGCATGCCGTAGTCGGCGACGACGCCGTATTTCAGCTGACGGCCAAAGGCGGCGAAAAACTTCTCATAGTCGCCGCGGCGGTCCTTCTGCATGTTCAGCAGCTCCTGCTTGATCTTCTTCTCCAGGTTGCCGGAGATGATGGTCAGCTGGCGGTTGTGCTGGAGCATCTCGCGGCTGATGTTCAGGCTCAGATCGGCGCTGTCCACCACGCCCCGGACGAAGCGGAAGTAGTCGGGGATCAGATCCTCGCAGTGCTCCATGATCATCACGCCGGAGGAATAGAGCTGCAGGCCCTTTTTATACTCCTTGGTGTAGAAGTCGTAGGGAGCCTTGGCGGGGATGTAGAGCAGCGCCTTGTAGGTGACGGCGCCCTCCACGCTGATGGGGATGTGGGCCAGGGGCTTCTCGTAGTCGAAGAACTTGTCCTTGTAGAAGCCGTCGTACTCCTCGTCGGTGACGTCCTTCTTGGCCTTCAGCCAGACGGGGATCCGGGAGTTCAAGGTGGTGAGCTCCGTGTAGGTCTCCCACTCGGGCTCCTTGTCCTCGTCCTTTTCGTTCTCGGGGAGCTCCTTGCGGCGGCTCTTCTCCATCTCCATGCGGATGGGCCAGCGGATGTAGTCGGAGTACTTCTTGACCAGATTCTGGAGCTCGTACTGCTCCAGGAAGCGGGAATACTTCTCGTCGTCTCCGTCCGGCTTCAGCTTCAGGATCACGTCGGTGCCCACGGTGGTCTTGTCGCAGGGGCTCATGGTGTAGCCGTCCGCTCCGGAGGACTGCCACATCCAGGCCTCCTCCTCGCCGTATTTTCTGGACAGGACCGTGACGGTGTCCGCCACCATGAAGGCGGAGTAGAAGCCCACGCCGAACTGGCCGATGATGTCCACGTCGTCCCGGCCCTTCTCCAGCTCCTGCTTGAACTGCAAAGAGCCGCTCTTGGCGATGGTGCCCAGGTTCTGCTCCAGCTCATCCTTGCTCATGCCGATGCCGTTGTCAGAGACTGTCAGCAGGCCCAGCTTCTTATCGGCCCGCAGGTCGATGGCAAAGTCCTCCCGGTTCATACCCACATTCTGATCTGTCAGAGCCGTATAGGCCAGCTTGTCGATGGCGTCGCTGGCGTTGGAGATCAGCTCCCGCAGGAAGATTTCCTGATGGGTGTAGATGGAGTTGATCATCATGTCCAGCAGCCGCTTGGATTCCGCTTTGAATTGCTTTTTCGCCATAGTAATCACTCTTTTTCATAGAAATTGGAATAGGGTTAGCACTCTTTATCTCTGAGTGCTAACCCTATTATAGCAAGCTTTCCGGAAAAAGCAAGCCCTTTTTCTTCTTTTTACAAACTGTTCAGATTTTGACCTTCTCCCCCACGGTAGCGTAGGGATCGGTGCTCAGGGTGCCGGAATACTCCACCCGGTCGACGACGCATTCAGGGCCGATGCGGACGTTGACGCCCCGAACGGTCCGGGCGTCGGTGTATTCCAGATCAATTTCGTCGGCCTCGATCAGATTCGTGACCAGGTGCGGCCGTTTACGGACGAAAAGACCGAAGCTGATGTTGCCCCGGCGGACTGTGACGCTGCCGCCGCCGATGGATTCGATCAGATCCTCGCCGGACAGGAGGAGCTCGACACTCTCCGCGTTCAGCAGACCGTCGATGCTGACGGAGCCCTTGGCACGGAAGCGCTCCGCCTGGACCGCGCCGTCGGACTTCAGCACCCCGTCTACTTCGATTTCTGTCGCCCGGATACCGCCTTCGATTTTCACCGAGCCGTCCGCCTCGAGCTTGCCGACGTTGAGCGGTCCTTCCACCGCGAAGCTGCCGTCAATTTCCGCGCTGCCGCCGACGCTGCAGGGACCGCCCTCGACCTTGAAGCTGCCGTTTACCTCCAGATCGCCGTGAATTTCGCAGTCCTTGCCGATTTTGAAGGAGCCGTTGACCTCCAGGCTCCCGCAGCGGACCGCGCCTTCGACCTTGCCCGCGCCGTTGATCTCGATGGGGCCGTGAACGGTAAGGCTTCCGCCCTCAATCTTGCCCGCGCCGGGCAACTCGAAGCTGTCGCACTCCACGTCGCCGTTGATTTTGCCGGACCCGGCGATCAAGACCTTGGCAAAGCGTCCGCCGCTCTGACTTCCGACGCTGTAAATTTCCAGATTTCTGTAGTCACTCATTCTGAAACACTCCTTTCAGGTTTTCCAACAGTTCAGTTTGTTTGTCCCCCAGAACCAGCCGGACGGAATCCAAGTCCTCCAGCGGGTAGCGGTGCAGCCCGTAGGCGTCCTGGACCAGCAGCGCCGGCTTCGGAGCGGGGGAGACGGGCTCCCGGTGGTTGAGCTCTGCGGCCAGCTCCTCCAGAGAGGCCTTGCGCGCCTGGATCAGCTCCATCCGCGGGATAATCTGCTCCCGGCGAAAGAAGGTCTCCTGCCCGGTGGAGGTGGATCGGCGAATGAACCAGTCCTCGGAGATCAGCCCCATCCGTTTCCAGCGGTACAGGGCGCCGTAAGAGATACCGTAAAGCTCCAGCAGCTCTTTTTTTGAGATATAGATGGGATCCATAGCTCCTCCTTTCGTAACACTGTGATGTAACACTGTTACGATAGTATAATAGCATAACATTGTTACGTTGTCAAGCAAAAAATCTGCGGGACCGGAAAAAAGTCCCGCAGATTGAAATCAGAATTTGGGCAGCTTTGCAAAGCTTGCGGCCAGCTCCTCGTCCGTGGGGATCTCGTCGCTCATTTCCCCGTCGTGGAACTTCTGGTAGGCGGACAGATCGAAGTAACCGGTGCCGGTGAGGCCGAAGAGGATGGTCTTCCGCTCGCCGGTCTCCCGGCAGCGAAGGGCCTCGTCGATGGCGGCCTTGATGGCATGAGCGCTTTCGGGGGCGGGGAGGATGCCCTCCACCCGGGCGAACTCCTCGGCGGCCTGGAATACCTCCAGCTGGGACACAGCCACAGCGTCCAGATACCCGTTGTGGCGGAGTTGGGAGAGGATGGGGCTCATACCGTGATAACGCAGGCCGCCGGCGTGGTTGGGGGCGGGGATGAAGTCGCTGCCCAGGGTGTACATCTTGGCCAGGGGGCAGATCCGGCCTGTATCGGTGTAGTCGTAGGCGTAGACGCCCCGGGTAAGGCTGGGACAGGAGGCCGGCTCCACCGCCAGGAAGCGGCAATTGGACTTGCCCTGGAGCCGCTCGCCCATGAAGGGGGCGATCAGCCCGCCCAGGTTGGAGCCGCCGCCGGCGCAGCCGATGATCAGATCCGGCCGAATGCCATAGAGATCCATGGCTGCCTTGGCCTCCATACCGATGATGGACTGATGCAGCAGCACCTGATTCAGTACGGAGCCCAACACATAGCGGTAGCCCTCCCGGGACATGGCGTCCTCCACGGCCTCGGAGATGGCGCAGCCCAGGGAGCCGGATGTGTCCGTGTGCTCCGCCAGAATGGCCCGGCCCACGGCGGTGGTGTCGGAGGGGGAGGGGGTCACGGCAGCCCCGTAGGTCCGCATGATCTCCCGGCGGAAGGGCTTCTGGTCATAGCTGACCTTCACCATATAGACCCGGCAATCCAGACCGAAATAGGCGCAGGCCATGGCCAGAGCCGTGCCCCACTGCCCGGCGCCGGTCTCCGTGGTGACGCCCTTGAGGCCCTGCTGTTTGGCATAGTAGGCCTGGGCGATGGCGGAGTTCAGCTTGTGGGAGCCGGAGGTGTTGTTGCCCTCGTACTTGTAGTAGATCTCCGCAGGGGTGTCCAGCTTTTCCTCCAGGCAGTAGGCCCGGACCAGGGGGGAGGGACGATACATCCGGTAGAAGCTGCGGATCTCCAGGGGAATGGAATAGTAGGGGGTGCTGTCGTCCAGCTCCTGCTTTACCAGCTCCTCGCAGAAGACGGCGGAGAGGGCCTCCTTGGTCATGGGCTTTCCGGTGGCGGGGTCCAGCAGCGGCGCGGGCTTTTGCTTCATATCGGCCCGGAGGTTGTACCAGGCCCGGGGCTCCTGAGCCTCGGTCAGATAGATCTTGTAGGGAATGTTGCTCATTGCTCTCATCTTCCTTATCGGTTTTTAGGGAATCGCAGTTCACCGGGAATGGGGGCTTATTTTACGGAAGCGTAAAGGACCGCCTGCTGGAACGTCCAGAGCGTATCGCATTTGAGGTTTACGACATTCTTGGACATGACGTCGTAATACATGTTGGTATAGATGGGAATATCCGGGAGGCAGTCGTTCCACTCGTCGATGAAGTCTACCCAGAGTTGGAGGAAAGAATCATTATCGCCGGCTTCCACGTCAAAAACCATCTGCATGGACAGCTCATCCAGCAGCGAATTGTCGATATAATTGCTATTGTAGCCCATATCCCAATACGCCGTGCCCTTCCGGCAGTAGCTGTAGGACAAATCGTAGCCGCCGTAATAGTTGACGGCCAGGTTGTACATGCTGTATATTTTTTCGCCTGAATCCCGATACATAGCATTCATGAGCTCACTGAAGGACATGTAGGTCAGTTCGATCTGCATACCGGCGGACTCGGCGATTCCGTTTTGAATCAACGCGTCATCCAGCAGCTCGGAAACATAGTTGCCACCAGAGGCAGCCCATCGGATGATCAGAGGCATCAGGATCCGACCGTCGTTCAGCCGCACAACGCCTGCGTAATTGCCGGCCTCCGCGGCTGTGACCTGCTTGTAACGGAGGCCGCTGCCGGCGTAGGGCTTGCCCTGTTCGTTCAGCGTCCAGCCGTCAGCCTCCAGCTCGGCTTTGGCGGCGTCCACGCTGAATTTGTAGGGATTCAACCGCTGCTGCAGCTCCGCCTCGGACTGCTGGTACATCCACATGGACCGGCCGTAGGGTCCGTTTACCACAGCGCCATAACCGCCGGCGTATGAGTTCGAAAGGCTCTCACGGTCCAGCAGATAGGCGACAGCACGGCGCACGGACGGGAATTGCGTGGGGCTGAAGTCACAATGGAACGTGATCTTGCCGTAACCGTTGCGCTCATAGGAATGGGTGACGACCTGGCCCTGCTGCTCCAGATCCAGAGCATTGCTGATTACCCAAGGATCTGTAACACCGGAAATGTAATCAACCTCGCCCGAGGTGACAACATCCGCGCCGCTCTGCCATCCGACATATTTGACGTGAACGGTTTCGATCAGGGGCTTCCGGCCCTCAAAGTTTCCGGCATAGTTGGGATTGACCGTCAGCGTGGCGGTGCCGGCGTCGGCGTCCAGGCTCACCAGGGAGTAGGGACCGGCGGAGATGCGGTCAGAATAGAGGTAACGTGCGGCGTCGAGCTCATCAAGGTTCAGTGTGCCGCCTGCCAGGTATGCGCCGTTGCCTTCGTCCTTGACCTGCAGCGGCGCGGAGGAATACTGCTTCAAGGGCAGCGGCCGCAGGGAAACATAGGCCAATTCATAAAAATAGGGAACGTAATCAGCGCTGAGGGTAATGGTATAGGTATATTCGTCCGGCAGATGCAGGCCGGTGAGGGTGGTGGTTTCACCATTTTGGTAATTGCTGGCATCCACAATCCAGGGAGCGTACATGCCTGCGTTGACCTGCTGCAGGAGGGGAGAAAGGCCCACCATAGCATAGGCGACGAAATCCGCCGCGGTGATGGGGTCGCCGTTGTTGTACTTCAGGCCCTCCTTGATTTGGACGGTATAGGTTTTGGTGCCGTCCGCATTCATGACGGAGCTCAGGGACTCGACCACGGACTTGTTGATTTCATACTTGCCGCCCTTGCCTGTGGTGACGACGTCGTAGTCGTCGATCAGATCCCGGATGAGCTTGTCGGATGAATTGTTTTGCCACCAGCCGTTGCCAAGATCGCCGTTGAGCGATGTGCTGATGCCGCAGGTGATTTCTCCGCCGACCTTGGGCGAGTGGGTGCTGAAGAAGGCCATGATGACGCTGGCCACCTGAGCGCGGGTGGTGGGTTTCTTGGGACGCAGATAGGTGACGCCGTTTTCGGAGACACCGCTGAGCATCCCCTCCGCTACGGCCCAGGACAGGGAATTCACAGCCCAGGAGCTGGCGTCCTTATAGTCCGGGAAGGTAACGAGATTCGCCCGGGCAGAAGTGTCATAGCCAAAGAGCTCGGCGTATTTGAAGAGAAAAACAGCCAGCTCCTGCCGGGTGACCTTGTCCTTGGGCTTGAAGAGCTTATCGGTCTTGCCGGAGGCAATGCCGTTGTCCACGGCCCAGATCACGGCCTTGGTGTAGTACTTGCCCGCGGGCACGTCTGTGAAGTGGCTGCTGCCCGTTACTTCGGGGCTTCCGGCCAACTGATGGAGGATGGTTACCAGCTGACCCCGTTGCAGCTGATTTAAGGGGCCAAAGGTGGTGGATGAGGTGCCGCTCATGAGGCCGTTTGCGTAGACGTAGTTGACAGCCGCGGTGTACCACTTGCCGTCGGGAACGTCGTCAAAGGGAGTCTTGTTGTTTGCCGCGCTGGCCGCGGGAAGGACCGAGAAGCACAGAGTCAGAGCCAGCAGCAGGGCGAGGATCCGCTTGAATGCGTAATTCATCTTTTATACTCCTCTTCAGTGTTTTATCAAAGGCGCACGTCTCCCGGAAAGAGACGTGCGCCGCAAGATCATGTGGAGAGAGCCTGGCTTCAGGCCTTGCCGGCGCAGCCCAGGACGTCGATCAGCTTGTGGCGGACCAGCTCCTTGATGTTGGCGCGGGCGGGCTTCAGGTACTGGCGGGGATCGAAGTGATCGGGATGCTCGGCAAAGTACTGGCGGATGGTGCCGGTCATGGCAAGACGCAGATCGGAGTCAATGTTGATCTTGCAGACGGACAGGCGGGCGGCCTGACGGAGCTGCTCCTCGGGAATGCCGATGGCGTCGGGCATCTTGCCGCCGTTGGCGTTGATCATGGCAACGTAGTTCTGGGGGACGGAGGAGGAGCCGTGCAGTACGATGGGGAAGCCGGGCAGGCGCTTGGAGACCTCTTCCAGCACGTCGAAGCGCAGGGGAGGCGGCACCAGGATGCCCTTCTCGTTGCGGGTGCACTGGGCGGGGGTGAACTTGTAGGCGCCGTGGGAGGTGCCGATGGCGATCGCCAGGGAGTCGCAGCCGGTCTTGGAGACGAATTCCTCGACTTCCTCGGGATGGGTGTAGGAGGAGTCCTCGGCGGAGACCTTAACGTCGTCCTCGACGCCGGCCAGGGTGCCCAGCTCAGCTTCGACCACAACGCCATGGTCATGGGCATACTCAACCACCTTGCGGGTGATCTCCACGTTCTTCTCGAAGGGCATGGAGGAGCAGTCGATCATGACGGAGGTGAAGCCGCCGTCGATGCAGGACTTGCAGGTTTCAAAGTCGGGGCCGTGGTCCAGATGCAGGGCGATGGGGATCTCGGGGCACTCAATGACGGCCGCTTCCACCAGCTTCACCAGATAGGTGTGGTTGGCGTAGGCGCGGGCGCCCTTGGAGACCTGGAGGATCACGGGGGAATGCTCCTCCTTGCAGGCTTCGGTGATGCCCTGCACGATCTCCATGTTGTTGACGTTGAAGGCGCCGATGGCGTAACCGCCAGCATAGGCCTTCTTGAACATCTCGGTGGTAGTTACCAGAGGCATAGTACACACTCCTTTATTTTAATTTGACAACTAAATTATATCATATTTCCGAAGAAATACAAGCTTTATTTTACGCCGATCTCCATACGGTATACTGTGTACACATCATCCATTTGGACGGGATTTCCGCAATGGCGGGCGAAGAAAGCGAGGGCTTCCGGATTTGCCGTGGGGATCCCGATATTCAGGACCTCGATCCCCTCGGCCCGCAGGCGGACGACCGCCTGACCCAGCAGCTGGTCCCCAAAGCGGCGATGCCGGTATTCAGGCCGCAGCCAGAGAGCGGAGGGCCCGGTTTTGGTGACGGACACATAGCCCACGGCCTCGTCCTCCAGCAGGGCGATCCAGACCCGATCCCCGGGGCCGGGGCCCCAGGCGGGATCATAGAGGGCTGCGTCCTCAGGCCCGGCTGCCCGATAGTGAAGATTGAACTTACCGCCCTGCTTTTTCCACCAGCGCTGCCGGGCCCGGGTGGAGATGGCCTCGCTCAGATGGGAATTGTCAAAAAGGAAGACCGGAGAAAAGACCCCGTTTTCGTATTCCAGCAGGGAGACCGCCGTGTTGTCGCTGATGGAGGCGTCATGGGGCAGGCCGATCAGACGGTGCAGGCCTCCGGAGAGCACGCAGCCGTGGGTGAAGACGGCCACGCTCTGCCCCGGGTGCGCCTCGGCGATCTCTGTCAAAGCCTCGCAAAAGCGGCCGGCGTACTGCTCGTAGCTCTCCGCACCCGCAATGTGCCAGTTCTCCGGCGACCGACTGTAGCAGGCCAGCTCCGCGGGCCAGCGTCGCTCCAGCTCGCCGAAGGGCACGTTCTCCCAGATCCCGACCAGCACCTCCCGCAGCCGGGGGTCCGTCCGCAGGGGCAGGCCCTTGGGGACGCAGATGGCCTCGGCGGTCTTCCGGGTGCGGAAGAGGTCGCTGGCGTAGACCGCGTCGATGGGGATCTCCGCGAAGCGCTGCCGCAGAGCGTCGATCTGCCGCAGACCGTTCTGGGTGATGCGGGAGTTGTAATGGCCGTCCATCCGGCGGTAGATATTGCCCTCCGCCTCCGCGTGGCGGATCAAATAGAGCCTCGTCATATTACAGCACCGTGACATAGTTTTCCAGCTGCCGCTTCATCCTCTCCACAGCGGCCTGGGCGGTTTCCACATAATCCGGCGTGCCCTGCTCCCGCCAGGCGCCGATGATGGAGCGGGAGGCGCAGATCACGGCTCCGTGGCCCAGACGGTCGAAGGCGTAGGCCGCGTGCTTGGCGACGCCGCCCTGGGCACCGTAGCCGGGAACCAGGAAGAACAGGGTGTCGTAGCGCTTGCGCAGCTCCTGAATGGCCCTGGGCGCCAGGGCGCCCACCACCGCGCCCACCTCGCCGTAGCCGCATTTGCCGAACAGATCGGTGCTCCAGCGCAGGGTCAGATCCGCCATGGCGGTGTGGATCACCCGGTCGCCGGAGAGCAGATCCTGGACCTCCGGGGAGGAGCGGTTGGAGGACTTGACCACCACGAAGAGGTTTTTCGGGTTCTCGCCCCGGAGATAGGGCAAAAAGGGCTTCACGCCGTCGCTGCCCAGATAACCGTTGATCACCAGCCCGTCGCAGGGATAGGGGAAGACCCGTTCCCCGTCGAAGTCCAGACCGCCGAAGACGCTCTCCGCCGTCAGGGCGGCGATGTGGCCCACGTCGGCGCGCATGGTCTCCAATAGCACATAGTAATTCAGCTTTTTGGCGTAGGCCAGCACCTCCTGCATGGCCCGGACGCCCTGCCAGCCCAGAGCCTCAAAGCAGGCGGACTGGATCTTCACCGCCGGGACGAGCTTCCGCAGCCCGCCCAGCAGGCCGTTGCAAAAGATGACATAGCTCTCCGCCAGAGCCTCCGGCCCGGGTCCCATCCGGGCTTCGCATTCCTCCAGGATCTCCGGCGGGATCAGCTCCCGGGTGGGATCGAGACCCACCATAATGGGCGTTTTGAGTTTGCGGATCTTGCTTTGCAGAACGTCAATGGACATGGCAGCCGCCTCCGGTTCAGAATTTGAGATTCAGTATTTTATATATTATACCAGAAACACAGAAAAAAAGACAGCTTTTTTTCTCGAAAAACGGGAAAAATAGCAGAGAAAGGCGACAGATACGCCGTAGGGACGCTCATTGAGCGCCCGCGCTTGCGGAGCAAGCATCGTTTGCGTCAGCAAACGATTTGACCGCGTTCCGAATCGTAGCCGCGCAGGATTTGCCTCCGGCAAATTGTCCGCCGTCGGCGGACCGGGCGCTCATTGAGCGCCCCTACGGCGCTGTTCCTTTGAAACGGGGAAACGAAAGGGGGTGAATACTATGACGATCAAGGGCTTTGCTCTGGCCCTCGGCCTGGGCATGGTGGGCGGCGCGGTGGCGGCCACGGTCCTGCCCAAGCAGCCCCAGGTGAAAAAGGCGATCTCCAAGGCCGCCGATACCGTGGAAAACGCGGTGGAAACGGCGAAGAACGCGCTGAGCATGTAGCGCGGACAATCTGCCCGCAAAACCCGGATTTCCCGCGTTCTTGCGCAGGGCGGCTCCAGTCGTAGGGAGCGATGCCCACATCGCCCCTGTCATTGTCTTAGGCAATGACGCCGCCGTCCCGGCGGCGGAGGCATCAGCGGATGCCTCCCTACGGCTCTGCGAATCCCGGCAAACAGAACGACCCGCCGCAGGGACGGGTCGTTCTGTTTGTCATATGCCGCGCATGTCAGGCGCTTATTTCGTATAGTACACAAAGCTCAGCTCTGTTCCGGCGGGATCGTTTCCGAAGCCCTGTTCGCTCTGCTGGACCAGGCTCAGATATCGCTCGAAGACCGTTTCCTCAGTACCGGAGAGGGAGCAGCGGAAGGAGGCGTAGTAATTCGGTTCAATGGCGTTGCCGCTTTCGTCGGCCGGGTAGATCCTGCAGTACAGGATATTTCCGTCTCCCAGCAGCCACTCGCCCCTGTTCCAGATGGAGTATTCGGAGTTGGGGTCCCCCTCCCGGTAGGAGAGATGACCGTCGGCATCCAGGGTCAGCTCCCGGACGGCTTTGGTGCCGTCGGAGTCTGTCGTCTCGGTCTGAAGCGTGGCCATGGTGCCCTGATACAAGGCGTTCAGAGTCCCCAGACGCTCCGCCGTGGCCCATTCGCCCAGCAGATTGGAGCGGATCAGATAACGGCCGGAGCCGTCGGGCTGCAGGCATACGGTGCAGATGGGGTTCCGCTCAAAGAGCCCGTACCACATCTCGTTCCGGTAGGTGAAGAGGACGGTCCCGTCTTCCCGCTCCCGGACCTCCAGCACCTGGCGGGGCGTCATGTTGACGTCGCTGACGTGGAAATAGAAGCTGTCGGTCTGGGGCAGATAGTGCGGGTAGGTCGCTCTGATCCGTGCCTCGGCCTGCTCCGCGTCCAGCCCGAAGTATTGGGCCAGGACTTCAAGCATCTTTTGCCGGGGCAGCCGGAGCCAGTCTCCGGCATACCAGTCGGCGGTTTCCGGATAAGCCTCCAGCAGAGCCGCCCGCTCCGCGTCCGTGATGGGCTCCTCGCCCGGAATGCCGGCGTAGAAGAACCCGCGCAGATCCATCCTGGCCGGGTCTGTGAAGCTGCTGTGCAGAGCTTGGCTGTACCAGCCGTTGGAATCCTCGAAGAGGGCCCGCACCGCCGCCTCGGTCTCCGGGTCCGCAGGCTTGGTCGGAGCCTCCTGCGGGACGGAGGACGGCGCGAGCGCTTCAGCCTTATATTGCAGCAGCCGGAAATCAGAGGTGACGCTCTTCAGCAGAGCGGAGCCGCTCTGGACCGGGGTGATCTCACCGGCGTCGATATGCGCCTGGGCTTCAGCCTCGTCCATCCCGAGGAGCTGATTCCAGACCCAATCCTCCAGCTCCACGCCGGGGTCCAGGGTAATGTCCTGGCTGAGCTGCTGCTCCAGATACGCGGGGTCTGCTTCATAGACGACGAACGAGGCCTTGATCTGCCCGTCCTCCACCCATGTCCAGTCGGCGCAGCGCGCGAAGCGGGTGCTCGTGTCGCCGTCTGCGGCGGGCCACCAGAAGAAACCGTCGTGGAAGCTCTCGTGCTGGGCGTAATTGTCGCCCCGCAGGACGGTATAGTCCGTGCCCTCAGCGGGGGAGATCGTCTTGTCGAGCATGCTTTCCAGGACCGCGTTGACCCAGTTCAAACCGACTGTTTCATAGGTCCCGGTCTCGTCGCTTTGGTAGATGATTCTGGGGTCCAGGGAGTCTTCGTGGCGTTTCAGGCAGATGTGCGCGAATTGAGCCAGCTCGTACTCCTCGTCCAGCTCCGTATCCAGGTCGCTGATTCCCTGCTCGGCAATGCGGCTCAGCAGACGGTTGAGCTCCGCGTAATCCGCTTCCGTGAGCCCATTTACGATGGTCGGATCCGGCTCCGTCTCTGTGGTCGCTGGGTCCGACAACGAATGATCGGCGTTGACCGGGGACTGGCTGGCCTGGATGGGCGGGCCGCTCCGATCAATCAGCTTCTTGACTCCGAAGCCCCCCAGCACCACCAGAGCCAGAGCTGCCGCCAGAGACAAGGCTTCCTTCCAGCCAAAGGCGTGTTTGCTCGTTTTCACTTCCGTCACCTCCCCGGAGCTGTATTCTCCGTTCTGCAGCGGCGCGCCCTGTGCGCCACCGTCTTTTTCTTTCAGTACCCCTGCACTGCGCTCGTCCGCATAGAGATCCATGAGATCCGTGATCTTCATCTTCATGGTCTGACCTCCTTTTCCAGCTTTTTCCGCAGGAGCTCCCGGCCTCTGGAGAGGCGGGAACGCACCGAGGCCGGGGCCAGGCCCAGCTCGGCGGCGATGGTCTCCACGGGCTGCAGGTAGAAATAGTAGCGAAGGAAGACGTCCCGGTCCTTTGACCGCAGGCTGTTCACGGCCCGGCGGACCGCCGCTTCCAGCTCTTTGCGGATGGCCTCGGCCTCGAGACCCGGTCCCGGGTCCGGCAGCTCAATCTCGTCCAGGTCCATGGGCAGCTCCCGGCGCTGGCGGAGCCAGCTCTTGGCCCGGTTCCGGGCCACGGTCCCCAGCCAGGGCTTCAGCCGTCCGGCCTCGGGATCCGCCGCGTGTTGCCAGAGGGTCAAAAACACATCGGCGCAGAGCTCCTCCACGTCCTCCCGGGTTCCCGTGCCCAGAAGCATATTCGAAAGCACGGTACAGACGTAGGACCGATAGCGCGCCGCCAGCTGATCCAGCGCGTCCGGATCCTTCTGCCGCAGTCGTTCCAACAGCAAGGCGTCCCGCATGGCTTTCATCTCCCTTCATGAATAAGAACGCAAAGATGGGGGGAAGTGTTGCAGTTTTTCAGAAAATTCGGATTTGTGGAGCTGCCTTCCCCCTCGGGGGAAGGTGGCGCGGAGCGCCGGATGAGGGGAGGTATCGACGACAGAGTCGCTCCGTAGGGGCCGATGCCCACATCGGCCCTCACACCGATACGGGATAGGGCCGATGTGGGCATCGGCCCCTACGAAAGAAAGATCCCTACAAATCCCGATACGCAAAGCAGCCCGCCCCGGAGGGCGGGCCGCTTTATTATACGCGGAAAGGGAAACCTTGTCAATCGTCGGCCTGCGGAGAAGGCTCTGTCAACGGCTGGGGGGAAAGCGCTGTCAGCGCGGCCTCCGTGACGAAACCGTCTTGAACGGAAACCGTCAGCAGGCGGCAGTCTGCTGTGAACCAGCAGGGCTTTGGCGTCGGGTCGTCCGTTTCAAAGTGGCGGGGCCCGAAGCGTTCTTCCAGCGTCTCTGCGGACAGACCGATCAGCGCGGCGGGATCCGCCGGCGCCTCTATGGTCTCGATCCCCTGCATGGCACAGAAGTATTCGCCGTTCTCCTTGGGCTCATAGCAAAGCAGGCCCGTCACCGTAACGCCGTTGTCTGTCACCGCGGCGAAGACCCGCTGTCTGGCTGGGGGAACGGAGGACAAAGAGATCTGGATCCAGACGACGCAGGAGTTTTCATAGACGCGCAGGCGAGGCATGTCGTTCATGAAGCCTGCTTCCAGAGCGACTGTTTTCATCGCCGCGAAGGAGCTTCCAAACCAGGTCCATTCAGGACCGCCCCAGAGCTCACAGCCCTCAGGCAGTTCCCCGCCGTTCAGCAGAAGCTTGCCGTCCTTCATGGTGACGGGATAAAGCTCCTCCGGCTTCATAACAGCTTCGTCCGCGGAAGCAAAATGGTCGATTCGGGATAAGTGGAGGAAGACCGTGTCATCCTCTGCGGACAGAGAGATATGGGCGTAATGATAGAGATTGTAGAACTGCCCTGCCTTCAGCACCGGCCAGCCATCCTCCAGCCCGTAGACGCAGAGCCCCGCGGTGAAAAGTCCGGAGGTGGGTCCGCTGCACCAGTAGACCAGCTCCCGCTGGCCGTCCCCGTCCAGGTCCGCCCAAATCGGCTCCGGATCCCAAATGCCCATATAGTGCAGAGCTTCCACCGTTCCGGCAGGGCCGCTGATGGTGAAACGTCCGTTCTCCGGATTCTGCAGAACGGGAAGCTGGTCCTGCGTTGGATCATAAGCTTCCGTGGTTTCGGTCAGGTCTGTATCGATCGGAGCAGGCTCTGTGTCCGGCTCCGGCGACTGGGAGCGCACCGGATAGTCCGCCAGCCAGGCGGAGTCCACCGCCGGAACAAGAACGGCAATGCGGATGCCGGATTCCGGGTTGACATCCCAGGGGACTGGCTGGCTGACCCAGAAGCGATAGAAGGGGAGCAGGATCTCGTTGGATTCCGCAGGCAGATAGACCAGCTCCGCCAGGGTCAGATCGTCCTCGCTGAGCGGCGCAAGCCCCTTGGTTTCAGAGAAATAATCTCCTGCCAGGGCCAGGCTTCGGGCTTTCTCCGGGGAGACAACAGGATAGTTGCCCATCAGCTCGTAGTCCCGGGGCGACGCGCCGCTTTCGCCCGCCTGAGGCAGATGATCCCAGGCAAGAGCGACGACTTCTCTGCCGCTCACGGTCAGGAGCCGAACCATTTCGAAGAAGCGGGATTTCAATTGCTCTGCCGGATCCTCCCGGATGGGATAGAGCAGATAGCTTTGATAAGCGCTGGAAAAGCTGTTCCAGTCGTCGCAGACCGCCGGATGACAGGGCGGCAAGCCCAGCAGTTTTTCCACCTGCTCGCCGCAGAGCTGCATAATGGCGTTTCGGTATTCAATCTCCATCTCCTGCTCCGTCAGCTCCCGGGCAAAGTCGAGCTTGACGAAGGCGCTGAGAGCATGGGCCTCGTCAAAGAGAATGCACACCCGCCCCGCGGCGTCCACAGTCAGGGTCCCCAGCTCCGTGCCGGCCTCCAGGTGATCGACCGTGCCGGCTTCGTTGCAGTGGACCTCAATATCCTTGGCTGGGGCTGCGCCCAGACGTTGGATGGCTTCAGAGCAAATTGCTTCCAGTTCTTTTACGGAATAGCCCTCCGCGGCCTCCGCATCGGACTGGGCCGCTGTGCGGGCGTAGACCGGCAGGCGTTCCACCCCGGTTTCCAGGGTCCAGCGGTTCACGGCCAGGGAGCGCTCGGGATCGTCAAAAGACCAGACGCTCCGGTCTGTATAGCTGCTGCCCACAGAGAACATGGGCAGCGCGTCCTCGGGCTCCGACGTGGCGACGGTGTCGGAATTGCCGGGCTGGGCAGGCGTTTTTCCGGGCAGATGTTTTTTCAGCAGCAGGAAGCCGCTCACGCCCACGGCCAGGGCCAGCGCGGCGGCCGCGGCAGCGCCCAGCCAGGGACGGCGTTTCCGGACCAGGATGGTCTGCTCCGCCTCCGCCAGCAGATCCTCTCCCACGTGATCCATACTGTACAATAATTCTTCGGGTTTCACAGCAAGCCCTCCTCTTTCAAATAGCGTTTCAGTCGTTTTCGGGTCCGTGAAAGGAGTACGGAGACCTGGGCCGTGGAGATCTCATAGCGGGCGGCGATGTCGGAACGGCTGTCCATGAAGTAGTAGCGCCGCAGGAAAACGGCTCTGACCCGCTCGGGCTGGGTCCGCAGGAAGCGCCCCACCGCCTTGCCCAGCTCCTGGGCCATCAGCCGGCTCTCCGTATCGCTGCGGCCTGTGATCTGCCGCAGCTCGTCCAGGGAAACGGTGATCGCCTCGCCGCCCCGTTTGCGGGCGCCCTCTCTGCGGAGCCGATCCAGGCAGAGGTTTCGCAGGGTCCGGGTCAGATAGGCGCCCAGGGAGTCGGGCTGCTCCGGCGGAATGCGCTGCCAGAGCCGGAGATAGCTGTCGTTGATGCACTCCTCGGCGTCCTCCTGGTTCCGCAGGAGCCGACGGGAGAGCTTCCGGCAATGGGCTCCGTAGGACCGTTCCATTTCTTCAATGGCCCGCGGATCCCGCGCCCAAAATAGCTCCACGATCTGTCTGTCTTCCAAGGCGGCCGCCTCCTTTCCCATCTCTTCACCCGTAATGACGGGAAACGCGAAAAAAGCTTGCAGCTACAGCATAGCATTTTTTCAATAATTTTGCAAGCGCGCCTTGTGCGCCGCCTCGATTCGTGGTAAAATAGAACGCGAATCGGGAGAGAATGTGGCGCGGGCAATCTGCCCGCAAAAACGACACGCTGGCAGGTATCGAGCGGGCAGACTGCCCGCGCTGCAATGAAATAAATCCGAATCTGTACATTTCTTGGAGGTCTTATGTCTTTTTACGGTTCTGAAACTGTATTTCCCCCGGTGGACACCGGGCTGCCGGGGATCACGACGCCCCAGAGCTTATACCGGGCTCTGCTGGCCTGTTGGTGCGCCGAAACCTGCGCGCCCCGGATGCGGGCGGACTGGTCCGAGGAGGACCCCAGCCGGGGCCAGTGCTCCGTCACTGCCTTTCTGGCCCAGGAGCTTTTCGGCGGCGAGGTGCGGGGCGTTCCGCTGCCGGACGGGAATTACCACTGCTACAATATGGTGAACGGCCGGGTCTTCGACCTGAGCTCCGAGCAGTTCCACGGGGAGCGTCTGGACTATTCCGACAATCCGATCCAGCGCCGGGCGGATCATTTCGCCAAGGAAGAGAAATACCGGCGCTATCTGCTGCTGCGCGCCCGTTTGGAGGCCTTCACAGGGGGAAAGCTGGATGGCTGATGTGATCTGCGTTCCCTGCGCCGACTACGAGCCCTCCCGCTGCCGGGAGGCCATGGCGCAGCTGCTGGCCGGGGCGGGCGGCTTGGACTGGGTCCGTCCCGGAATGCGGATCGGGATCAAGCTCAACCTGGTCTCCGCCATGGCGCCGGAGGCCGCCGCCACCACCCATCCGGCCCTGGCGTCCGCTTTGGTTGACATCCTCAAAGAGAAGGGCGCGGTCCCGGTGCTGGGCGACAGCCCCGGCGGCCTCTACAACGCGGTCCATCTGAACCGGGTCTACGCGGCATCCGGTATGGATCAAACCGGAGCGGAGCTGAACCGGGACTTCTCCACCCGGGAGATCCGGCTCCCCGAAGGGAAGATATGCAAGACCGCCGCCGTCACCGGCTGGCTGTTGGATTGCGACGCCGTCATCAACTTCGCCAAGCTGAAATCCCACGGCATGATGGGCCTCTCCGCCGCCGCCAAAAATCTCTTCGGCTCCATTCCGGGCACCATGAAGCCCGAATACCACTACCGCTTCCCGGACCCGGCTGACTTTGCCGATATGCTGGTGGATCTGGACGAGTTCTGGAGGCCGAAGCTCCACATCGTGGATGCCGTCGTCGCCATGGAGGGCAACGGACCTACCGCCGGGACGCCCAGGGCCCTGGGCTGTCTGCTGGCGGGGGAGAACCCCCACCGGATCGACCTGCTCTGCGCGAAGCTCATCGGCCTGGACCCGGCCACAGTCCCGACCCTGCGGGCGGCGCAAGCCCGGGGGCTCTGTCCGGAGCGGGTGGAGGCGCTTCAGATCGACGGCCCCTGGCGGGACTTTGTGACCGACGACTTTGCGATCATCACCGAGCGCAACGGGCTGCAGTTCCAGCAGATGATGGGCGGCGGCCGGCGGGGAGAGCTGTTCAGCAGCTTTGCCGGTCGTTTGATCGCCGCCCGCCCCGGGGTGGAGAAGGCGCTCTGCGTCGGCTGCCGCAAGTGCGAGCAGGTTTGCCCAGCGAAGGCTATCACCATGAAACGGCGCCGTCCGGTGGTGAACAGAAGGGCCTGCATCCGCTGCTTCTGCTGCCAGGAGTTCTGTCCCAAGGGGGCTATGCGAGTGAATCGTCCGTTCCTGGCCCGGCTTCTGGAGCGCTGATATCCCCTCAGAGGCCGACGCCCGGATGGGATTTGAAATGAAAAAACGCTGTGACGCACGAAATTGCTTGCAATTTTGTGCGTCATACCATATAATAAAAAAAGTTGTACGCAACAGAGAAACAGAAAAGTGAGATGAAATTACATTATGGGCATTTCCGCACAAGCTCCCTGGCTGAAGTTCTACGGCGATATGCCGGCGCATCTGGATTATCCCCGGCTGACCCTCTGGCAGATCGTCCGCCGGACGGCGCGGGAGCATCCCGGCCTGACAGCCTATGAGTTTATGAATAAGGAGACCAGCTACAGCCAGTTCATGCAGCGCATCGACCGGACAGCCCGGGCGCTGACAGCCCTGGGCATCGGCAAGGGGGACCGGGTCACCATCTGCATGCCCAACAGCCCCCAGGCCCTGGACACCTTTTACGCCCTGAACCGCATCGGCGCCGTGTCCAATATGATCCACCCCCTGTCCGCTCCGACGGAGATCGCTTTTTATTTGAACTTTTCCAAGTCCAAGGCCATTCTGACCCTGGATCAGTTCTACCCCAAGATCAACGAGATCCGGGACCAGCTTGAAAACCCGGTGAAGATCATCCTGGCCTTCATCAAGGATGAGCTGCCCGCCCCGCTGAAGCTGCTCTATCCCGCCTCCAAGGATGCGCGCAAGGTCCCCAAGCTGCCCAAGGGCGGAGACTACCTCCTCTGGAGGGACTTCCTCCGCAGGGGGGAGAAGGTGAAGGAGCTGCCTCCCGAGGACGTGATGACCAGCCGCGAGGGCGCCTCCATTCTCTATTCCGGCGGCACCACCGGCACCACCAAGGGCATCCTGCTCTCCTCCGACAACTTCAACGCCACAGCGCTGCAGACCATCGCGGCCTCCGGCTGCAAGCAGATCGTGGGGAAGAAGATGCTCTCCGTCATGCCGGTTTTCCACGGCTTCGGCCTGGGCATCGGCATCCACACCGCCCTGGTGGGCGGCGCCCGCTGCATCCTGGTGCCTCGCTTCAGCGTGGAGACCTACGCCAAGCTGCTGATCAAGAAGAAGCCCAACTTCATCCCCGGCGTGCCCACGCTCTTTGAGGCCCTGCTGCGCACAGACCTGCTGGACAACACCGATCTGAGCTTCCTGGACGGCATGTTCTCCGGCGGCGACTCCCTCTCCATCGAGCTCAAACGGAAGGTGGACGCCTTCCTGAAGGAGCACAAAGCGAAAATCCAGATCCGGGAGGGCTACGGCACCACCGAATGCGTCACCGCCTCCTGCCTGACCCCCAAGGATTATGCCCGATCCGGCTCCATCGGCGTACCCTTCCCGGACACATATTACAAGATCGTCAACCCCGGCACCGAGGATGAGGTGGAGCCCAACATCGAGGGCGAGATCTGCATCTCCGGCCCCTCGGTGATGATGTGCTACATCGACAACCCCGAGGAGACCGCGCAGACCCTCCGCCGCCACGCGGACGGCCGCATCTGGTGTCACACCGGCGATCTGGGCACCATGGACGCCGACGGCTTCATCTACTTCCGCCAGCGCATCAAGCGCATGATCATCACCTCCGGCTACAACGTCTACCCCAGCCAGCTGGAGAACATCATCGACGGCCACGAGAAGGTCCTGCTCTCCTGCGTGGTGGGCGTCAAGGACAAGTACAAGATGCAGAAGGTCAAGGCTTACGTGGTCCTGCGTCCCGAATACAAGCCCTCCGATGAGATCCGCGACGAGCTGATGGCCTACTGCCGCAAGCACATCGCCAAGTACGCCATGCCCTATGAGATCGAGTTCCGGGAGGAGCTCCCCAAGACCCTGGTGGGCAAGGTGGCCTATCGGGTCCTGGAGGAAGAGGCCAACGCCCAGGTGGAAGCATGAACGAAGCGAATCGGGAACGGATCTGGGAGATCGACGCCCTGCGGGGCCTGCTGATCCTCTGCGTGATCGTCTCACACGCCCTGTTCTATCTGGCGAATGTGCTCCACAGCTTCCGCCTGCCGCCCCTGATCCGCTTCGTGATGCAGTACGGCGGCCTGCTCTTCGTGATCCTCTCGGGCTTATCCTCGACCCTGGGCCGGCGGAGCTTTCGCCGCGGGCTCATCGTATTCGTCGGCGGCATGCTGCTGACGGTGGGGTCGATCATCGCCGCGCAGTTTGGCTGGCTGTCGGAGGACATGATCATTCGCTTCGGGGTCCTGCATCTGCTGGGCTTTTGCATGATGCTCTGTCCGCTGCTGAAGAAGCTGCCGGACACGGTGCTGCTGATCCTGGGCCTGGCCCTGTTGGCGCTGGGCTACTGGCTGGACGCGAAGGGGGCGGTGACCGACAGCCGCCTGCTCTTCCCCCTGGGGCTGCGCTATCCGGGCTTTTCCTCCGGGGATTATTTCCCCATCGCCCCCCATCTGGGCTGGTTCTGCCTGGGAATCGTCCTGGGCAGGAGACTCTACGCGGAGAAGAAGACCCGCCTGCCGAATGTCAACGCCGAGACCCCCGTTCTCCGCTTCCTCCGCTGGTGCGGGCGGAACTCCCTGTATATCTTTGTTTTGCACCTTCCCATCCTCGGCGCCGTCATGATGCTGCTGGCGTAATGCGCCGCAGGGGCGGCCACCGCCGCCCGCCCGAGGCAGAAGCTTCCCCAAAATAAGAGAAAGAGAAGATCGAAACCATGCCGAAAGAGAAGAAAGAAAAGATCCGCCGGGGCGACCGGCGGGACGGCGTCTGGCTCCGGGACGAGCCCGCGCTGAACCAGTTCATGGCCTATCTCTATCCCAACCGGGCAGACAACGAGGCCTACATCAACGAGGAGATCGACCTGCGGCCCATCGAGGCATACCTGGCGAAGAAGAACGCAGGCCGCACCGAAGACAAGTACACCTACTTCCACATCATCTGTGCCGCCGTGGTGAAGGCCTTCGTCCTGCGTCCCAAGATGAACCGCTTCATCTCCGGCAACCGGATGTATCAGCGAAACTACCTCTCCGTGGCCTTCGTGGTCAAAAAGAAGTTCTCCGACCGCTCCGAGGAGGGTCTGGCCTTCCGCAAGTTCGACGCGGATTCCACCATCGACAAGCTCCACGAGAGCCTCTGCCAGGAGATCCACACCCAGCGCCGGGAGAACGTGGTGGACAATTCCACCCACTTTATGGGGATCCTGCTGAAATTCCCCCGCTTCATCCTCCGGGGGATCATGAAGGTCCTGTTCAGCCTGGATAAGAAGGGGAAGGTCCCCTACGATCTGATCAAGGAGGATCCCAACTATTCCTCCATCTTCCTGACGAACCTGGGCTCCATCGATCTGAGCTGCGGCTACCACCACCTGTCCAACTGGGGCACCTGCTCCTGCTTTGTGGTGATCGGGAAAAAGCACCTGGCGCCGGAGTGCCATGAGGACGGCTCCGTCACGGTCCGCCCCGTGCTGAACGTGGGCGTCACCCTCGACGAGCGCATCGCCGACGGCTATTACTACTCCAAGACCATGAAGCTGGTCAAATACCTGCTGGCCAACCCCGAGCTGCTGGAGCTCCCCGCCGGCGAGGAGGTGGACTATCTCCCCGCCAATGACAAGCGCTTTGCGCTGGACCGGGAGAAGGTCAAGGCGTAAGAAACTGCCATGAAACAAACAGAATTAAGGTATATCGAGTTGAAATCCGGCTTCCACGACGACGGGCCGGCCTGGATCGGCTATGTGCTGCCCTCCAAATCGGGAAGGACCCTGTATTTCAACGACAGAGCTTTTCAGCCAGAAAACGGCGGGAACTCCAATTACGTGGACGTGGAGTCCGGGGAACGATTCTGGATTTCCGGCGTCAAAAAGAATGAAAGCAATCGCCACTGGGCTGCCCGCGCCCGGACGCCGATCCGGATCGACCGCCGCGCCGTTGCCGCGGTTTGCGCCATGACCGGACAGGAACGGCTCGATCCCGGGGCCTTTCAGATTGTGGATCTGGAGGACAGCTTCCCCGTGGAGCGGATACGCATGCTCGAGAACAGAAAAAACGCGGAAGACTTGTAACAGAATGATGGGCTCCGGAAGCTCCCGGAGCCTCGAGACCTATCCGAAAGTGTGAGGTACTACCATGAAGCTTTCTCTGATCGTCCCCATGTACAACGAGGCTGCCATAATCGCGGACAGCGCCCGCACCTATTTTGAATACCTCTCCACCCACTTCGAGGAATTCGAGCTGATCTTTGTGGACGACGGCTCCTCCGACGACTGCGCGGCCCGGGTGGAGGCCCTGCAGCTGCCCGATACGCAGGTGATCCGCTATACCCCTAACCAGGGCAAGGGCAACGTGGTGCGGACCGGCATGCTGGCGGCGACGGGAGACGTGCGTATGTTCCTGGACGCCGACGTGGCCTACGGCACCGAGGTCATCGGCCGGGCTGCGGCGCTCTTCGCGGAGCACCCGGAGAAGGATCTGGTGATCGGCTCCCGCCCCATCCACCCGGAGGGCTACGCGGGCTATACCCCCCTTCGCAAGCTGGCCTCCGCGACCTACATCAAGGTGTTGAACCTGGTGGGAGGCTTCCGCCTGTCCGATTCCCAGTGCGGCTGCAAGGCCTATCGGGGCGCCGTCGCGGATCTCATTTTCGCCCGCACCGAGACCAAGGGCTTTGCCTTCGACTTTGAGACCATCCTGTGGGCCCAGAAGCTGGGCTGCGGGATACTTGAGATGCCCGTCAAGATCATCAACCACCGGGCCTCCAAGGTCCACGTCTTCCGGGACACCTTCCGGATGCTCAAGGAGCTGCGGGCCATCAAAAAGCGGGTACAGAAGGAATAGGGATCAAGAATTAAGGATTACGGATCAGGGATCAGAGGACGGAAAGGAAGCGTGGCCATGCACCCGATCAAGCACTTCAGGACGATCACGAAGCATCGCCACATGGTGATGGTCTCCTGCATCCGCGTCGGACTGATCCGGCAGGGTCTGGCCCACGACCTGAGCAAGTACAGTCCCGCGGAATTCTGGCAGGGGGCCAAATACTGGCAGGGCACCCGCAGCCCCAACGCCGGCGCCCGGGAGGCGGAAGGTTATTCCACCGCTTGGATGCACCATAAGGGCCGCAACAAGCACCACTATGAATACTGGACCGACGTGCCGCCGGGGGAGCACGACTACAAGCCCGTTCCCATGCCCATCCGGTATCTGGTGGAATCTGTCATGGACCGGATCGCCGCCTCCAAGGTCTATCTTGGCGAGCGCTATGACGACGGCGCGGCTTTGGCCTATATGGACAGGGAACACGCTGCCGATAAGCTCCACCCCGACAGCTATGCCAGGATGCGCTTTTTGCTGACCCTGCTGCGGGACAGGGGAGAGGAGACGCTCTTCCGCTTTATCCGGCGGGTGGTGCTCCGGAAGATCCCTTTCGATCAGTGGGAAGAGAGGAAGAACACACTGTAATGATGATACTACGGCTGGCCGGCGTCACGGTCGGGATCGACAACCAATATGATTTTTCCGACCGCGTCCGGCTCTGGCTCGCGGATGGCGCGCCGGATTTCACGGTCCGGGTGGCTCCGGAGGAGCTGGAGCGGGAGGATGAGGGCCGCGGCCTGCCCAGGGAGTACCTGGAGTTCGTCTGCGCCTATCGGCACATCGCCGAGCGGATGCCGGACTATGACGCCTTCGTCTTTCACGGCGCCGCCGTGGTGGTGGACGATCTGGCCTATCTGATCACCGCACCCAGCGGCACCGGCAAGACCACGCTGACCCGATTCTGGCGTTACGGGCTGGACTGCGGCGCCTGGGTCCTGAACGGAGACAAGCCCATCCTGCGCAGGGACCCCGGCGGGTTTACGGTTTGCGGTACGCCCTGGCGCGGGAAGGAGGGCCACGGGATCAACGCGGAACGTCCCATCCAGGGCCTATGCCTCCTGCAGCGGGGAGAGGAGATCCGCATCGCCCCGGCCCGCCCGGAGGAGATGATCCGCTTCCTGATCCGGCAGATCTACATGCCCAGGGATCCCGCCCGGGCCGATAAGCTCCTGTCTCTGCTGGACGAGTGCTGCCGGACCGTCCCCATCTGGAGCCTGCAGAGCAACCTCAACATCCGTGCCGCCCGCGTAAGCTATGAGGCCATGCGGCCGAAATAAAACCCGCCTTCCCGAGGAAAACGCGCGGAGGCGGAGTCCAGAGCAAAACAGGCGTGACCTTCGCGGTCACGCCTGTTTTTTCCGGGCTTTGTCTTCTATTTTTTCATCCGCCGGATATCGTCCCCCAGGAAGTAGATGACCCGGTAGCTGCCCACGAGACGGGAGGCGATCTGACCGCCATAGCGGGCTTCCAGGTCGTGCTCATTGAGATTCGTGGAGATCAGGCAGGTTTTCTGGGCCAGCAGACGGGAATTGACGATCTCATAGAGGGCCGCCTTGACGAATTCCGTGGTCATTTCCGTGCCCAGGTCGTCGATGATCAGCAGATCGCAGTCCCGGTAATCCCGGAGGCTTTCCGGCTCCGCCCGTTCAAATTTGACGGCTTCAAAATCTGCGAAGAGCTTTCCCGCCGTGACGTAGGCCACGCTGTGGCCGCCCTCGGCTGCCTGCCGGGCGATGCAGGCGGAGAGGAAGGTCTTCCCGAGCCCCGTCGCCCCGGAAAAGAGCAGGCTCCGGGCGCCGGGCCGGAAGTCCTGGGCATATTTTTTACAAAAGTTGAGGTTTTTCTGCATCAGCGTCCGGGCGGAGCCGCCCAATTCCGGATAGAATCGATCCGGATAGAGCTCCAGCGAAAAATTCTCAAAGCGCTCCTTTCCGGTGGGCAGCAGGGAGGCCAGCTCCCGCTTCTGCTCCTGTCGGCAGAGCTCCCGCAGGCATTCGCACATTTTCGAGCCCACATAGCCGGTCCCGCCGCAGAGGGAGCAGATGGGGCTGTCGTCCAGCCAGCCGTCCGGCAGCTCCGCCTCGTCCAGGATCCACTGGCGCTCGGCCTGCAAAGACTCGTTTTCGGCCCGCAGCCGGGCCAGCTCCTCCCGGGCGTCTGCTTCGCTGCGGAAAACCAGCATGGCCAGCCGGGAGGCTGTGCTCCGCAGGGCACGGTCGATCTCCCGCAGCCGGGGCCGCAGGGCATAGGCCTTTGCCAGATGGTCCTGATATTCCGCCCGCTTGCGTTCGTTCTCCTGGCTGAGCCGGGCCTTGGCCCGATTCAGAACGGTATTGGTGTAGGCCATGGTCAACCCTCCTCCAGCATCTGCTTCGCCGCGTCCAGCATGGCGGAGCTGGGCGCCTCGCCGTGGCGCTGATAGCCGCCCTTGCGGCTCACCGCCGCCGGCTTGCGGTCCAGGGCACGAATCTGATCGGCCGTATAGAGCCCCTGGGTGTTCCAGCGCTCGAGAATGCTGTTCATATACTTCCAGGTGAGACCGCCGGTATTCTCGCAGGTCTTCTCATAGGCCAGCTCGATGGCGTCGTTGGCGAAGCCCATATCCCCCCAGGCCTGGAGATATCGCTCCTCGGCGGGGGTCAGACGGCGGCCCGTGATCCCCAGCAGGGTGCAGAGCTCGCCCATCCGGGTGTTCTTTTTCGTCTCGTTCAGCATGTAGGCCGCGGCCTTCTCCAGGGTGTCGATCCGGGCGTCCGCCCAGCGGTAGGCTTCTTTCTCGATCATGCGCATGGAGGGCATCCGCCCTGCGCCCCGGGAGCGGCTGCGCTCCACACAGTAGTGGACCAGCACGTTGATGACCTCTCCGGGCAGGCCCAGGTATTCCACCATCGCCAGCAGGATCTTCAGCTCCTCCGTGCTCAGCATACGGCCCATGCAGCGCTGGACCTCGCCCACCAGGGGCTTGAAGCCGGCCCGCGGCAGATCCATCTGCCTGCGCACGTCCTCTTCCGAATATTCCGGCCGCTGAGCGGCCTCCTGAAACCGGGGATTCCGACTCTCATCCAGTCCCAGCTGCCGCAGCAGGGTGCTGGCGCATTCCAGCCTTGCCTCGGTGAAGCCCGTGACCACATCGCTGAGCTCCGCCGCTCTGCACAGATACAGAAGGGCGCTGTCTCCGTTGCCGGCAGCCAGCAGCTTTCGAATGCTCTGACTGGACAGGATCACCTCAGACATGGCGTTTCACCTCCAATTGACAGTAAACAACATTATATCACAGAATGCCCCGGCGTACAAGCCGGAGACTTATCAGAACTTCTCACAAAAAACGCCGGGGATTTTTGGCATGGGGCTACATTTTGTGGGCCGATCTGTTTTTGTACCCAATTTACAGAAAATTCGCTTTTTCCCCATTGAAACTTCACGGAAAATATGCTATGATGCTGATAATCTGCATGATTTCACACCATAAAAAAAGAAAGCGAGCATACAATATGAAGACAAAGAAAGCACTTTATCTGGTCGGCGGCATACTCCTTGCAGCCGCCCTGATCGTGGGCCTCTATTTCGGCGTTCAGGCGCTGAAAAACAAGACGGCCCAGCTTACGCCCTCCTCCGCCGCGGATTCCACGTCGGCTGTGAACGACGCTACTGACACGAAGCCCGTCGACACCGGCGAGACGCCGCTCGTTACCTCGGATGCGGCAGCCGCCACCGAGCCCCTGGAGTATCCCGAGGAGATGGAGGCGGTCAAGGCCAAGGAGGTTTACACCGTGGACGAGCTGCAGAGCGACGATCCCCGGCTGGACCTGACTGTTGCCAGCTGCGAGGACAGCAGCATCACCAATCGTCAGGCGCAGATCTACTATCTGCTCCAATTCTACAGCTTCATGAGAGAGTACGGCGATTACGCGGAAATGTTCGGTCTGGATCCCACGAAGGCTCTGAGCGAACAGCCCTCTCTGGCGGGCGATCTGACCTGGGAGCAGTATTTCTTGATGGACGGCATGCAGCGGTATCAGCAATATGCCGCGGTTTATGCCGAGGCTGAGGCCCAGGGATATCAGATCACGGCGGAGGAAGCCGAAAAGCTGAGCGGACTGCGCGACAGCATGGAGAAGGAAGCGACGCAGTATGGGTACGAATCCGTCGACGCCTATATTCAGGCCTCCTTCGGCCCCGGCGTCCGCTATGCGGATTACGAAGCGTATCTGAAGGTCTATTTCAAGGCCATGTCCTACGAGAACCATCTCTATGAGAGCATCAGCTGTACGGAGCAGGATCTGAAGGACTATCTTGCCGCGCACCCCGACGAATTCGAGGACTCGGATACCGAGACGCCGAACATCAATGTGCGGCACATCCTGATTTCCTCCGACGCCGACGGCGACGGTGAAACCACCGAGGAGGAGCGCGCCGCGGCCCAGGCCAAGGCGGAGGAGCTGCTGGCCGGCGTTCGGGCCAATCTCACGGAGGAATACTTCGCGGAGCTTGCCAAGGAGAACTCCGATGATCCCGGCTCCAAGAACAACGGCGGTCTCTATGAAGAGGTCTATCCCGGGCAGATGGTGGCGGCCTTCAACGACTGGTGCTTTGCCAAGGAGCGGAAGCCCGGGGACGTGGATGTGGTAGAGACCAGCTACGGCTTCCATGTGATGTATTTCGTCAAGCAGACGGACAGCTACCACTGGAGGGCCGTTGCCGAAGACAACCTTAAGAGCGAGACCATGGACAAGCTGCTGCAGGATATCATCTCCCCCGCGAAGCTGACGGTCAACTACAAGGACCTGATCCTGGCTCCGATCCCCCTGGGCGAGGAGGAATAATAGATCTTGTACGGCATATTTCCCTGGGCTTTGCCCAGGGCGGCATCCACAGAAAGTGGATGCCGGATAAAAAAGCTTCTGACTTTTTGATCAAATATTCGTATCAGCCCCTTCGCAGCAGACAAAAAGCACCCCACCGGGCAATGACACTCAGACAGTGGCAGCGCCCGGATCGGGGTGCTTTTTGATTGGAAAGGAAGGAGCAGAGACGGGGTGCAGCGGCCCACGGGATAGGCCGTAAGCTGCGGCGCTGGATTTGGATCAGCGCTTCCGCTCGTAGGGCGTTCCCGTCAGGGGGAGACTCGTCCGGCGCAGGCCGTCCCGCTGATAATAGGCCTCCGCGATGGCGGGAGCGGTGGGGATGGAGGTGATCTCGCCGATGCCGATGGCGCCGTTGGCGTAGGGGAGCCCCGGCTTATCCACCACAACGGCCTTGATCTCCGGGATCTGATCGGCCTTGAACAGACCCAGGGTGCCGAATTTCCCGGTGGGTCTGCAGTTGTCGTCGATGGGATAGCGCTCCGTCAGGGCGAAGCCCATGGACATCACCATGCCGCCCTCGATCTGCCCCTCGCAGGAGAGGGGATTGACGGCCTTTCCCACGTCGTGGATACCGATGAGCTTTTTGATCCGGCCGCTCTCCCGGTCCAGGACGCACATCTGGGTGGCGTAGCCGTAGGCCACGTGGCTGACAGGGTTCGGCACGTCGGCGCCCAGAGGGTCGGTTTTCGCCAGGTATTCCCCATAGAAGACCTGACCCTTCAGATCCGCCAGAGGCTGATCCGCGAGGGCCTTTTCCAGCTTTTCGCAGGCACGGCGGACGGCCTCGCCGGTGATCAGGGTCTGACGGGAACCGGAGGTGTCGCCGGAGTCCGGCGCGATCCAGGTGTTGGAGCGCTCGTACACGATCTGATCCGGCCGCAGGCCCGCGTTGGTGACCACCATCTGGACCAGCACGGTCCCCAGACCCTGGCCGATGCAGGACGCGCCGGAATAGATATGCAGCTTCCCGTCGTCCTCCACGATCAGCTTTGCCCGGCCCCAGTCCGGCAGGCCGACGCCCACACCGGCGTTCTTCATGGCGCAGGCCAGACCCACCGGGTCCCCGGCGGCCAGGGCTGCGTCATAATAGGGCTTCGCAGCCTCCAGGGTCTCCACCAGGCCCGTCTCCGGCCCCACGATCTGGCCGTTGGGCAGGACGCCGCCGGGTCGGATGGCGTTCCGCATCCGGATCTCCCAGGGGGAGATGCCCACGATCTCCGCCATCTCGTTCAAGAGGCTCTCGATGGCGAAGCAGGTCTGGGTAACGCCGAAGCCCCGGAAGGCGCCGGCGGGCGGATTGTTCGTATAGTAGGCGGTGCCGTCGATCTCAAAGTTTTCATAGGCGTAGGGCCCGGCCGCGTGGGTACAGGCCCGCTCCAGCACCGGTCCGCCCAGGGAAGCGAAGGCGCCGGTGTCCGAGACCACCTTGGCCATCACGCCCTGGATGACGCCGTTCTCGTCGCAGCCCAGGGTGAAATCCATGGAGAAGGGGTGCCGCTTGGGGTGGACCAGGATGGACTCCGCCCGGCTCAGCTTGACCTTGACGGGCACCCTTGCCACATAGGCGATCAGCGCCGCGTGATGCTGAACCGACATGTCCTCCTTGCCCCCGAAGCCGCCGCCCACGAGCTGGTTCTCCACCAGGCAGTGATCGTAGTCCACCCCCAGCATGGCGGCGCATTCGTGGAGGGTGGTGTGGGCGCTCTGGTCGCTGGTCAGCAGCTTGACGCCGCCGTTGTCCAGGGGCAGGGCCACGCAGCACTCGGGCTCCAGGAAGGCGTGCTCCGTCCAGGGCGTTTCAAAATGCCGGGTCAGCACATGGGCCGAACGGGCGATGGCCCCCCGCGCGTCGCCCCGGGAGACGTGCTTGTGCGCCTGGATATTGTCCCGGTCTGCTTCGAAAACCAGGGGAGCGTTCGGCGCGGCGGCCTCGGCCGGGTTGTGGACCGCGGGCAGGACCTCATACTCTACCTTGACCAGCTTTTTGGCAGCCTCCAGGGTCTCACGGTCCCTGGCGCAGACCAGAGCCACGGAATCGCCCAGATAATGGGTCAGCTCCCCGACGCCGATCAGGGTGGGCTGATCCTTTTTGATGTGGCCCACGTTGACCTGGCCCGGAATGTCCTTTTGGGTCAGCACGCAGACCACGCCGGGCAGGGCTTCGGCTTCGGTCGTGTCGATGGAAAGGACCCGGGCTCTCGGGTAGGCGCTGCGCACGGCGGAGCCATAGCACATGCCCTCCACGTACACGTCGTCCGGATACTTGCCGCGGCCCTGCACCTTTTCCGCCACATCGATCCGGGCCACGCGGCTGCCCACCCGCCAATCGGAGTTCTCCGGCGCAGGCAGGCGGCCTGCCCGGAGGTACTTCGCCGCCAGCAGGATGCCGTCGATGATTTTCACATAGCCGGTGCAGCGGCAGATGTTATTGCGGATCGCGTAGCCGGCCTCGGCGCGGGTGGGATTGGGATTGACGTCCAGCAGGGCCTTGGCGGCCATCACCATGCCCGGGATGCAGAAGCCGCACTGGACGGCCCCGGCCTCGCCGAAGGCCCGGGTAAAGACCTCCTGTTCAAAGGCGGACAGCCCTTCTGTGGTCAGCACATGCTTGCCCGCCAGCTTGTCCGTCATGGGAACACAGGCTTTGGTGAGCTTGCCGTCAATGAGGACATGGCAGGTACCGCAAGCGCCCTCGCTGCATCCGTCCTTGACGCTGGTGAGATGGAGCTCATCCCGCAGAAAGCGAATCAGCTTTTGATTCCTCTCCGCCAGGACCTCCTGTCCGTTGACATAGAACGAAGCCATAAGCGACCTCCTTTGAAATATTATTCAAATCCGGCGATCAGTTCTTCCAGCATGGAAAACAGCTGGTTTTCCGTTTGATAGGGATAGATGTGAAAATACGGATCCCCCGTCAGCATGGCGGAGAGCTGGGTTTTTGTTTGATTGTAAAACAGATAGCAGGGCTTCCCGAAGCGCTCGGCATAGGCCAGCTCGTAGCCCACCCCCAGGGAGGGGTTCGTGCATTCGCCGATCAGCAGCTCGCTCTCCCGCAGCCAGGCGGTATCCTGGGCGTAGATGGCGCCGTCCTTGTTCCGGCCCTGCTCCAGCAGGTTCAGCTCCGGGTGTCCCACGTGCTCGGTCAGAACCGCGTGACCCTTTTCCTTCATAAAGTCGATCATCTGGGCGTAGAGCCCCGCGTCCGCCCGCCCGCCGCGGATGGAGCCGGCGAAGTATATTTTTTTCATAGAATCAGCTCCATTCAATTATTCGTCCCGGACATGAAGCAGAGCGTAAAGCCCTCATATTCGCAGAATATCATGCCGAAAATGAAGAACATGGGCCCATAGCCGTCGGGACCGTCCAGCTCGTCGCAGAGGGCCGCGCTGTCCTCGAAGACCATGACGCGCTCCGGCGTGCCGAAGAGCTCCTCCGTCAGATCGGCGATGGGGGTAAAGACGTCGTCGCCGCTGAGCTCCCGCAGGTACTCCCGGAAGCTGCCCTCCCCGGGGATCAGCGCCAGATCCCGGTTTTTGATCTCATAGAAGTCCAAAAACGCGTCCAGATAGTTCTCCGCGGGCAGCGCCTGCACGGCTGTCTCATAGCGCATGGCAAGCTGATCCAACTGATTCGCCCTGTTCAAAAGCTCCGGGGCGACCAAATTGCGCTTATACTTCATAGAGGCTCCTCCATCGGTTCATGATACTCTGCGACGGCTCCCCCGGCGTTACAGCGGACACTGAATGAGGAACGCCAGATTGAGCACAGCCGTGGCCACGTTGGACCAGAGGGCGTAGATGACGCTTTTCTTGCTTTCGTCTTCATCCAGCAGCCACCAATAGATCGGGATCTGGAAAATGAGGATGATCAGCATCAAGAGAAAATGAACCGCGATCATTTTGGGGTTGTAGTTGATCCAGTTCGACACAAAGAGGCTCAGCGCCCCCTGACAGAGCAGGTTGGTGACGAGGGCCGTCATCCAGCTCTTCTTCCAGCGATATTGGAAGAAGTACAGGATCAGCAGCGCGGCCGCCAGGGTGATGACAAGCCGCAGGGAGAACAGCAGGATCGTGCGCCAGAGGGGGAGCCCATAGCGCAGCGTGAAGTCCTTGGCGTCCAGCATATAGAAATCGTTCATCGTCAGCTTTTCCAGGGAATCCTCGGGAAGGGGGATCTGAATCTCACGACCGCCCGTTATGGCCACTAGCACGGCGTTCCTGAAGTCAGCCCGATTCCCGTACCAGATGAAGTCCGACGGCGCGGTCTGGCGATACAAGCGGTAATAGCTCTCCCAAAGGCGGGTCTCCATGTAGAGATAAACCGGGACGATTTCCCCGTTCCGCTCGAAATCAATGCGCAGGATCATATCAGACGGAGCGTTCTCCACAACGAAGGTCACAGCGGGACGGTAGTATACGCCGCGGCTGGCCGCCTCCACGCTGACGGGCAGCGTCAGCGTCAACAGCAAAACGAGCAGAACAGCGACAAGGGATCGCTTCCTTTTCGTCATAATTACACCCCCTTATAATCACAATGAATATACCATAGAGCGCCGGAAAAAGCAAGAAAAATCAAAAGCGGAGCAGGCAAGCAAAATCCCCTCTGCCTTGCGGCAGAGGGGATGCTTTGCGGGTAAGGCGGACAGCGCGCAGGAACGGAAGCCTCGCGGCGGCCTGGGGCGCTGCCGGGGATCCAGCGGCTCAGAGCGGGATTACTTGTCGCCCTTTCTCTGCTCGCTGAAGGTCTTCTTGAACTCTTCCCAGCCGGCCAGCAGGCTCTTGAAGCCGGCGGAGGCCACGTCCTTGAGCTCGGCGCCGGCGTCGGAGGCGACGGTCTGGAGCTTGTCGGCGGCGTCCTTCAGAGCGGCCTTGGCGGCCTCGACCTTGCGCTCGACCTCGGCCTCGATCTTGGGCTCTTTGTCAGCGGGGGCCTCAGCCTGCGCGTCCTTGATGGCGGCCTGCGCGGCAGCCAGACGGGCGATGGGAACACGGAAGGGACTGCAGGAAACGTAGTCCAGACCGATCTTGTGGCAGAATTCCACGGAGGAGGGGTCGCCGCCGTGCTCGCCGCAGATACCGATGTGCAGGGAGGGACGGACGGGCTTGCCCAGCTTGATGGTCATTTCCATCAGCTTGCCCACGCCAACCTGGTCCAGCTTGGCGAAGGGATCGTTCTCCAGGATCTTGGCGTCGTAGTAGGCGTTCAGGAACTTGCCGGCGTCGTCGCGGGAGAAGCCGTAGGTCATCTGGGTCAGGTCGTTGGTGCCGAAGCAGAAGAACTCGGCCTCCTTGGCGATCTCGTCCGCGGTCAGGCAGGCTCTGGGGATCTCGATCATGGTGCCGACCTCGTACTTCATCTCGATGCCGGCGGCTTCGATCTCGGCGTCGGCGGTCTTGACCACCTCTGCTTTGACGTACTTGAGCTCCTTGACTTCACCCACCAGGGGGATCATGATCTCGGGGACCAGCTTCCATTCGGGATGGGCCTTCTGGACGTTGATGGCGGCGCGGATCACGGCCTTGGTCTGCATCCGGGCGATCTCGGGGTAGGTGACAGCCAGACGGCAGCCGCGGTGACCCATCATGGGGTTGAATTCCTTCAGGCTCTCGATCAGGGCCTTGACCTCCTCAACGCTCTTGCACTGGGTGGCGGCCAGCATCTCGATGTCCTTCTCCTCGGTGGGCACGAACTCGTGCAGCGGGGGATCCAGGAAACGGATGGTGACGGGATAGCCCTCCAGGGCCTCGAAGAGCTGCTCGAAGTCGTTCTGCTGATAGGGCAGGATCTTGTTCAGAGCGGTCTCACGGTCCTCGGCGTTGTCGGCGCAGATCATCTCGCGGAAGGCCGCGATGCGGTCCGCCTCGAAGAACATGTGCTCGGTACGGCACAGGCCGATGCCCTCGGCGCCCAGCTCGCGGGCCTTCTTGGCGTCGCGGGGGGTGTCGGCGTTGGTGCGGACCTTGAGCCGGCGATACTTGTCAGCCCAGCCCATGATGCGGCCGAAGTCGCCGCCGATGGTGGCGTCCACGGTCTTGATGATGCCGTCGTAGATGTTGCCGTTGGAGCCGTCGAGGGAGATGAAGTCGCCCTCGTGGAATTCCTTGCCGGCCAGAGTGAAGCGCTTGTTCTCCTCGTCCATGGTGATGTCGCCGCAGCCGGAGACGCAGCAGGTGCCCATGCCGCGGGCCACGACGGCCGCGTGGGAGGTCATGCCGCCGCGAACGGTCAGGATGCCCTGGGCGGCCTTCATGCCGGTGATGTCCTCGGGAGAGGTCTCCAGACGGACCAGGACCACCTTCTCGCCCCGGGCCTTCCAGGCCTCGGCGTCCTCAGCGGAGAAGACGATCTTGCCGCAGGCGGCGCCGGGGGAGGCGCCCAGGCCCTTGCCGATGGGAACGGAGGCCTTCAGAGCGGCGGCGTCGAACTGGGGATGCAGCAGGGTGTCCAGGTTTCTGGGGTCGATCATGGCGACGGCCTCAGCCTCGGTGCGCATGCCCTCGTCCACCAGATCGCAGGCGATCTTCAAAGCGGCCTGGGC
>JAFYAB010000003.1 GCA_017540945.1 Oscillospiraceae bacterium
GTCGCCGATCAGCAGGGCCAGCTTGTCCGGGCCCACAAAGAACACGTCGTAGAAGTCGCCGCCCACCTCTTTGGCCGCCTGCATGGAGCCGCTCACCGCGATCTCCAGGCGGCCCGGGTATTTCTCGTTCAGAGTGGGCAGCAGGGAGTGCTGGATCACGCTGGCTACCTCCAGCTCCGAGCGCATGCGCTCCCGATCCAGGGCCATGGCCTGCTGTCTTTCGATGTAGTGGATCATGCTCATCATGGAGGCGATGCCCACCGCGTTGACCGAAATAAAGGGCAGGGCGATCTGCCGGACGATGTCCCAGCCCGTGGAAAAGGGCTTCACCATCAGCAGCACGACGCCCAGGTGCAGGATCTCCATGGCCACGCCGATCAGCAGTGTCCAGCAGTATTTTTTCAGAACGGCGGGAAGCTTGACCGAAAGTATGCCGCAGATCAGACCGATCGAGCAGGTCGCCACCACGCAGGCCTCCGCGGTGATGCCGCCCATGGTAAGCCGATGGCCCCCCGCGATGGCGCCGGCGATCAGGCCGCTGAAGGGGCCCCCCATGAGGCCCGCCAGCATGGGCCCGATGTCCCGCACAGAAATCACGGCGCCGTTCAGCTCCATGCCCGCGATGTTGCCATAGATCCCAAACAGACCGCCGAACAGGCCGATGGCTGCGATGACCTTCCAGGTTTTCTGTTTGCCGATGTGTTTTTTCAACAGCTGCGAGCTTCCGGCGTAGGCCGCCGCCAGCAGCATCACCGCCAGCGTGCCGATCAGCCTGGAAAAAAAGGCATATGTGGTTTCCATCCCTACCGCCCCTATGTTTCTCAAACAGACCGTGCTGCATGAGATTGTTCATTCTGCTTATATTATACAGGATTTTTGAAAAAAAGCAACCGGAAAGCTCCGCCGGAAACAACAAAAGCCTCCCGTTTCCGCTTTTTTCGCGCTCTCACTGCGGGAAGCCTGATGCGCCTTCACATGCGGGATTCATTATTCGGTATCTTCTCCTGTCGGCTTTCCGTTTTCATCCTTATCTGCAGCGGTATCAAGCCTTGCGCCGAACTCGCTGACCGCGGCTGTTCTCCTCGCCACTGCGCCATCTATCATATCGGTGATTCCGGCAGTCATGTAGAGCGCCAAAAACGCCGGGGAAAATACGGGGCAAAACAGCAAAACTGCGCTGATCACAATTCTGATTCCCGTTATGATATTTGCCATCATTTTTTCTCTTTCAAAGCGGCTTCTCCATCTGCTCATAGGCGGTTTTTTATTCCGCCGCCGTCAGATCGGCGTCCTCCAGATTGATCGTGACGCTGATGTTCATATCCGGCGTTTTTCTGACCAATTGAACAACCGTCTCACGCGTCATTTTTTTGTGCCAACACCGGCCGGACGATCAGATCGAGGTGGAGCTGACCGACGAGGACTTCGCACTGACCGCCGCGGAGGCCGCGGCGACCTATGAGGAGCTGAAAGCATTTGTGAAAACGCATTACGGCTTCAAAATCACCAGTCTCTACATCTCCCAGGTCAAGCGCAAATGCGGCCTCCCTGTCGGGGAGTGCTACTACCACCCGAAGAACCCGAACCCCGTCATCCCGCAACGCCCGCCAATCAAAGAGGCCGCCATCCGGGAAGCCCTGCGGCACTACCAAATGATTTGATCCATAAAGGAGTATACGATGAAACAAATCTGCTGTCAATACAACATCGACACTGCCTGCGTTGAAATCAAATACGATAACGGTATGATGGTCTCCATCGACTGCATCGCCGTCGAAAACACGGTCCCCCGCAACATGTACGAGCGCTCCGCGCTGGATTGGCTGGTATACAACGCGCCGTGGGAATACGTCGAGCTCATCCTGTTTGGAGAAATCGAGAACTATCTGCGGGAGTACACCGATTATTCACGATTGGATAAACGTCATGCAGATTTGTCGGGCAGGAAGGCCGATCTTGCGATGATTTTCCGGAGGAAAACGGTGGTCGCTCTGCTGCGTAAACAAAACAAATGAGCCCAACACCGAGGCGGATGCCTCGGCGCCGGGCTGGGGAAAAGAAAAGAAGAGAAACAATGGGAAGGCATACTTGTGATGTGCCGCAAGGCATCAAGCTGCTTTCAATCGATTAATAGTTATCTGCGTGGATCTCAAAAAAGCTCTGGGGATGGGCACAGACCGGACAGAGCTGGGGGGCTTTGGTACCAACCACAATATGGCCGCAGTTCCGGCATTCCCAGACCTTGACCTCGCTCTTCCGGAAGACCTCCTGAAGCTCAAGGTTTTTCAGAAGAGCCCGGTAGCGCTCCTCGTGCTTCTTCTCGATGGCGGCTACCATGCGGAACTTGACTGCCAGCGCGTGAAAGCCCTCCGCTTCCGCAGTGGCGGCAAAGCCCTCGTACATGTCCGTCCACTCATAGTTTTCGCCGTCCGCGGCGGTGTTCAGATTCTCCGCGGTGTCTCCGATGCCGTTCAGTTCTTTGAACCAGAGCTTGGCGTGCTCCTTTTCGTTGTCAGCTGTCTTCAGGAAGAGCTCAGCGATCTGCTCAAAGCCGTCCTTCCTGGCTCTGGACGCGAAATAGGTATATTTGTTGCGGGCCATGCTCTCTCCCGCAAAGGCAGCTTCCAGATTCTTTTCAGTCTGTGTGCCGGCATAGGGATTCTTCTTCGTATCCATTCTCTTTTTGCCTCCTATGTAATTGGTTGATGTCTTGCGTGACGGCTGCGCGGTTATACCAACGCTCCCCAGATCAACTCCCAGGCCTCCCTGGCATAGCGGTCCGCCTCCAGCCAGTAGGCCTTCTGGCAGATCTCGATGGTCACGTATTCCTGATAACCGGCCTCAGCCAGCTCCTGCAGGTTCTGGAGCAGGGGCAGATTTCCCTCCCGGAAGCCGATGTGCCCGCAGACGCTGCGGCCAAGGCTGTAAACACCGGGCAAACTCTTTTCTCCGACGGTCTTTTCGCGCAGTACGGTATTGCCCAGATGCACGTGTCGGATGTTCTCCAGGCCCAGAATCCGGATATCCCCGGCCACGCTGTCGTCGAACTGAGCCAGCTGCACGGTGTCCAGCATCAGCTTGAAATTGGGGTGATCCACCAACTCCAGGACCTCCCGCTGCTGTTCGGCGGTACTCATAAACAGGGCGTCCATTGGCGTCTGGGTCTCCAGAGCCAGCACCACGCCGTTGTCCGCCGCTGCCTGCGCCAGTTCCCGGGCGGAGGACACAAAACGGTCCCGAATCCGTTCCGGCGGCTCCTCCATGGTGCCGTTGCCCGGGCAGAGCAGCAGGGTCGGCGCGCCCAACAGCGCCGCAGCCTCCAGACAGCGCTTCATATGATCCAGACTCCACCGGCGCAGGGAAGACTCCGCCGCGCTGATGTTCACAGGGTAGTTATTCTGTTCCGGGCAGAAGCAGACCACCTTCAGGCCTGCGTCGGCAATCTTTCGGGCAGTCTCCCGCAGGTATTCCTCGCTTTGAATCCCTGGGAGAAAATGGGGCTTCGCCCCCCAGATCTCGATGTTCGTCAGGCCCAAGTCCTGCACGGAGCGCAGAAAGTGATCGAAGGACCAGGCGGTATAGTGATAATTACCGATGGCGATCTGTTCTTTTTTCAGCTTCATAGGCTTCCTCCTTCGGAGAAGCGGAGAGCTCCCCTCGGGTCTCTCCGCTTTTGCTGATCCTCAAATCCGATAAAACCATATAAATGGTTTTATGAAAGAACAGTATGATTATTCGGCAAGCAGCCTGGCGGCCTCGGCCTGGACGGCCTTGACCTGCTCGGGGGTCATATACTTGATTTCACTGTTCTCCATGGAGCAGTCGGAGCGCTGGATGTAGACGATTTTGGAGTCTCTCTGGGTGATGGAATAGAACCACTGTCCCATGCCCACATGCGCGACCTTGCCGATCTCCATGGGAGTCAGCTCGATGTTGGTAAAGCCGCCGTCCGCCTCGTCGGCGGTGATCAGCAGGGCTTTGCCTGCCACCAGAATGAACTGTTCATCGGTGGTGTGGTGGATCTCCAGCTTCTCGACACCGGCGATGTCGTTGTCGGGCTTCCAGTTTTTGATGCTGACGCTCCACTCGTTGTTCCGGTAGACCTGCTTGATGCCTTCGGCGTTGTTTTCAAAGATTTCAGGTTTCATAATCGTTCTCCTTCCGGTTATTCATAGGGATTGAAGATTTGGATGATTTTGGTGGCCTGGGCCTTGCCTCGGGCCATACACTGGGGCACGCTTTCCCCCAGGCTGAGGCCATAGGTGAAGCCGGCAATATAGGAGTCCCCGGCGCCGACGGTGTTGCAGACCGGCACCCGCTCGGCGGTCTCCCGGTAGAAGACCTTTCCGTCCCAGGCCAGGCTGCCGTGCTCGCCCAGCATGGCGATCACGCAGCCTGCGCCCTTGCCCTGGGTCTTTACCAGGAAATCCCGGATATAGTCGTCGTCTCCGTCATAGGAGAAGAAGGCGTAGTCGATATAGGGCAGCACCAGATCGTTGGTCTCGAGGGTCAGGCGCTTGGAGAAGTCGTAGACCCAGATCTGACCGGGCCGCTTGAGCGCCGGGAGATAGCGGTGGACCTTGCACCAGCGCTCGCAATAGACGATATCGAAATCCCGGACAAAGGCCTGGTCCTCCTCGGACAGCTCGATCTCCTCCATGGCGTTGCCCACGAAGGACAGATGCACCCGGTCGCCGTCCACGATGGCCATCTTTGCCATACCGGTGGGCTTGTCTGACTGCTTGATCACCCGCAGGGGAATGCCCCGCTCAGAGCACTTTTCCCGGAGGGCGTCGGCAAAGAAGTCGTTGCCCAGGATGGTCATCTCCGTGATCTCGCCGCCCAGAGCCCGGTAGTTGAAGGCGAAGTCGATGCTGTTGCCTGTGGTATAGAAGCGGTCCTGCTTATAATATACATCGATGCAGTTGTCCGCCATGGCAATGGTTCTTTTCATGCTGTGCTCCTTCCTTATTCTCCCATGACGTAGACCAGATACCGCCGCCGCTTGATTCCGTCGTACTCACAGAAATAGAGATCCGCGGCGCTGCCCAGAATCAGTCTGCCATCCACCAGCGGAAGCACTGCGTGGTTCCCGGTCAGCAGAGATTTCAGATGTCCCGGCGTGTTGCCGCCGATGGTACCGTAGCTGGGCAGGTAGTGGTTGTGGTTGAAGGGATAGTCCGAGGGGATCAGCCGCTCCAGCTGCTCCTCGATATCCTTTTCCACGCAGGGGAGACTTTCGTTGATGGTGATGCCGGTGGTGGTGTGCTGGGTGATGACGAAGGCGACGCCATTGCGGATGCCGCAGTTCTCGGCAAATTGCCGCACGGGCTCCGTGATGCGGAGCAGTTGGAATTCCGCGTCTGCGATCACGGTAAAATACTCCAAAGCGGTTTTCACAGCTTCTCCTCCCTTCCCAGAAAGCGCAGGGCGTTGCGCCAGCAGATCTTTTCCATCACGTCCGGCCGCAGGCCCAAGGCCTCCAGACCCCGCTTGGCCCGAACCGGGCGGATACGCGGGCTGTCGGACCCAAACATCAGCTTGTCCGCCAGATTGTGCTCCACCCAGTATTCGCCCATATCCTCCTTGAACACCTTGTGATAGAGCTGTACCGGCCCGTCGAAGTTCATCAGGGCGGTGTTGGCGTAGGCGTTGGGATACTTAATGAGCAGGGCGGCGGTCTCCTGGACCCAGGGCCAGCCCACGTGGGTCAGGCAGAAGTTGATCTCCGGGAACGCCGCAATCAGCTCCTCAAAATCCGCAGGGCGGGCATAGCGGGAGAAGGCATCCTTCTCCAGGCAGAAGCCGCTGTGGAGCACCACAGGCTTCCCGTATTCCCTGCAGATCTCACAAAGGCGGAAGATCCTCTGATCCCATGGATAGAGGCGGCATTTCGCGGTGTTGAGGGTCAGGCCCGCAAGTCCCAGATCAGCGAAGGCCCGCCGCAGCTCCTCCGCCGCGTCCTCCCGCCGGGGATCCACAGAGGCAAAGCCGATGAAGAGCTCCGGCTCCAGGGCTGTCAGCTCCGCAAGCTCCTCGTTGCTGATGGCGCTTTCCCCTTTTTCAAAGGAGCAATCCTCTCCCAGCAGGAAAACACTGCGGATCTCCGCCAGACCCAGCTGCTTCTTCAGCAGGGGCAGATCCACCGGGCTCATCAGATGGTAGTTCATCTCCTCGCAGCGAAAGGCAAAGCGCTCCCGGTCGGCGCAGATCGGCGCGAAAAGAGCCGGATGGATATGGGTGTCGATGACGGTACTCATGGCCGGTAATCCTTCCATTCCTCGGTGTTGGCCACAAGCCAGTCGATGCACTGGTCCACAGCCTTGTCCGGGTCGATGTAGTACTGACGATCGGTGAGTTCAAAGCAGCAGACACCCTGATAGTTCAGCCGGCGCAGGTCCTCGTAGTACTGCTTCATCGGGAAGCTGCCGTGGCCGGGAACGGTGTGGCCCCGGTCGTTGAAGTGGACGTAGCCCAGCTTGCTGCCCAGGCTCTTGAAGTAGTCGTCCAGACTCTGACCGGCAAAGGTCATCTGGTCTGTGTCCACCATGCCCAGTACGTTGGGCGTGCCAAGCTCCCGAAGCATCTGCGCGATGTCCTCGCTGGTGTTGAGGACCTGGGTGGTGGTATCCTTGCATTCCTCCAGGAAGAGGGTTACGCCCTTGCGGGCGCTGTATTCCGCCAGCTGCCGGAGGCTCTCCCGGGTGTTGTCCCAGGCCTCCTGCCGGGGCGCATCGAAATAGCCGAAGCCGATGCTGATCTGTACGTTGGGACATTCCAGATACTCCGCAGTGTCGATGGCCCGCTGATAGTAGCGCAGGGAGGACTCCCGGGTTTCCCGGTTCTGGGTAGCGAAGTTGCAGGGGTAGGTGCAGTTTTCCGGGGTGATGGCGTAGACTTTCAGACCGCGGCGGCGGATCTCCTTGTCCAGCTGAAGCAGATCCCCCAGCGCATAGTCAAAGGGGTTGAGCTGTGGCGCGCTCATATACAGATCAAAGGTGTCAAAGGGCGAGCGCTCCAGTTTGTCCAGGAACTGTTTCGGGCTGTAGCGCAGGTAGTGAAGGGTCATGGGTATGAATTTCATTTGATTGCCTCCAATACATTGGTCAGATAATCCAGATAGGCGTCGGTGGCCTTGTCCGGGTCGATGTAGTACTCCCGGCTGCAGAGCTCACAGGAGCACCAGCCCTCGTAGCCCCGAGCCTTCAGCGTCTCAAAATACTGCTTCATGGGCAGGCCGCCGGTGCCGGGGATGGTATGGCCCGCATCGCTGAAATGGACGAAGCCGTATTTGTCGCCGAGATTGTCAAAGTAATCGTTGATATCCTCCCCGGCCAGAGCCATCTGATCGGTGTCGGAGAGGCCCTTCAGGTTGTCCGCGCCTACGTCGTCCAGGAAACGGCGCAGCTCCCTGCTGGTCACAATCAGATTGGTGGTTGTGGTTTTACAGGTCTCCAGGAAGATGTTGACGCCCTTGCGCTTGGCGTAGGTGCACAGCTGCTGGAAGGCCTCCACCTGCCGGGCCCAGCCCGCTTCCCGGTCGCCGTCGAAGTAGCTCGAGCCGGGACACATCTGGATGTTGGGGAAGTCCAGGAAAGCGGCGGTGTCGATCATGCGCTGGTAATACCGGATCGTGGATTCCCAGGTGATCCGGTTGGAGCTGCCCAGGTTCACCGGGTAAGCGCAGTTTTCAGCCGTCAGCACATAGGGCGTCAGATGGCGATCCTTGATGTCCCGGTCCAGTTGAATCAGGTCTCCCAGCCGATAGTCGAAGGGATTGAGCTGCGGCGCGGTGCAGTAGATATCCAGACCGTCCAAAGGCGAGCGCTCCATCTTGTCCAGGTATTTCCGGATCGGATAGCGCAGATAGTGATAGCTCATCAGGGTGAATTTCATGGGGTTCTCCCTTCTCCCGCCGGACCGGCGGGCAAATGATTCAGAAGAAACGGCGTATCCACAGATCTGCTTGGCAGGCAGGGATACCGCAGATACGCCGTTTGCGGGGGGAAAAGGAGAGCTAAACAGAATGTCAGATCAGAAGATGATCACGCCCAGCACATAGGCGACCACTGCATTTACGACAGCCATTGCAAGGCCGGGCAGCAGATAGCTTGTGTTGAAGACGAACTTGCCGATCTTGGTGGTACCGGCGGTATCAAAGGCAATCGCGGCCAGGCTCTCGGAGGCGGCGGGGATCAGGAAGTGGGAGCCGATGGTGGCCCAGCCGGCCAGCAGCACGGGAGGCGCGATTCCCAGGGCCAGGCCCAGGGGGATCACGATGGCGGTGGTGGAGGCCTGAGAGGTGGTGATGTTGCCCACCAGGTAGCAGGCGAGGATAAAGATCCAGGGGTACTTGTTGGTAAAGCCGGAGACCACCTCAGTCAGGTAGCTGGACTGGGAGCCGATAAAGATGTTGACCATCCAGCAAAGGCCGATGGTGATGACGGCGGCAAACACGCCGGACTGGAAGACCTGAGTCTTCAGAATCGCGTCGGGCTTCTGCTTCCGCATGAGCAGGGCGATCACTGCGGCCGCCACCAGCATGAAGATCTGAATGATGTCGGTCATGCCGAGGGCCTTGTCGTCGCCGAGGACGGGACGGAGGGAGGGAACGGCGCCGAGGACGACCACGCAGACCATGGCGCCCAGGAACACGAGAACGGAGATCTTGCTGACCTTGCTGAACTTGCTGAAGTCGATCTTCTTTTCCTCATGCTTCTCTTCGAGCTTGAGGGTGCCGTCCGCGACACGGCGCTGGAACTCGGGATCATCAGCCAGCTCCTTGCCCTTCTTGAGCATGACGACGCCGGCGGCGATGGAGCCCAGCAGGGTGGCGGGGATCATGACCAGCAGGATCTTGACCATGCCGATGCCGGAGCTTTCCATGAAGCCGATCAGGGCAGCCATGGCAGCGGCCAGAGGCGTGGCGCAGACCGCGTTCTGGGAGGAAACGATGGAAGCTGCGATGGGACGCTCGGGACGGATGCCGTTTTCAATGGCCAGCTCGTTGACGATGGGCAGGATGCTCCATACGATGTGGCCGGTGCCGCAGCAGAAAACGAAGATCCAAGAGACGATGGGCGCCAGAATGGTCACGGACTTGGGATGCTTGCGGAGGATCTTTTCGGCGATAGCGACCAGGTAATCAATGCCGCCGATGGCCTGCATGGCGCCGCCGGCCAGCACGACGCAGAGGATGATGCGCAGAACGGTGAGGGGAGGATCAGACATCTGGGCGCGGAAGATAAAGGTAAAGATGAACACGCCGATGCCGCCTGCCAGGGTGAGGAAAATGCCGCCTTTTCGGACGCCCCAGAAAATCAGGGCGAGCAGAACGAGAAGCTCAATCCAGAACATTTCTTTTTCTCCTTTCAATTACTGACGGGGAGCTTCGGCCCCGTCTCCCGTATTGTTTGGCCCTGTACGGGGCAGGGGAATAAACAATGATTTAGTTTCTGTTGTCAATGATGCGGCCTGCGATGGGCACGCCGTAGCCGAAGGCGCCTTCCATGCCGCAAACCTTCGCGGCAAAGGCAGCGCCCTCCCGCATGGCTTCCACCAGCGTCTCGGACCGGTCCTCGCCGCCGTCCGGGAAGCGCTCCCCGCCCAGCCCCTGCTTCAGCAGGCAGCTGAGGAAGGTGGCGAAGTAGGAATCGCCGGCGCCCATGGTGTCGAAGACGTCGTCGGAGAGAACCGCCGGGGCATAGTAGAAGCGATCCCGGTACAGCAGCCAGGAGCCCTCCTCGCCGATGGTGCCCAGCACCAGGGGTACGCCGTAGGAGGCCGCCTTTTTCATCTCCCGCTCCCGGGCCTCTTTGTCCAGATGTGCGCAGGAAAGCAAAGCGACCTGGATGTGGGGGCAGATCCTGGCGAGGTACTCGTCGGTCCAGCGCAGGGAAAAGTCATAGGCGATGGGTACGCCCGCGGAGGCGATCAGGGGAAGGTCGTCCTCCACGTAGGCGTTGAGATCGGAATAGATCAGGTCGAAGCCCTTGATATAGTCCAGATCCTCCTGCGTGAAGCCGTAGGGGTTGACCGCGGCCACGCCGCCCTTGTTGGAGCCGATGAAGACCCGGTCGCTGCCCGCCAGCGTGACGCAGGCAAAGCCGTTTTCGCCCTCAAAGCTCCGGCAGCGGCTGCGGTCGATGCCCAGCTGGTCCAGCGTATCCTTCAGGCATTGCGCAACCTCGTCTGAACCGAACTTGCCCAGGAAGGCGGCCTCCACGCCGTTCATTACGGCGTAGGCGCAGGTGTTGACGGCCTGGCCGCCGGGGTACATCTTGCCGCGGGAAAGATACTTGTCACAGACGTCGTCTCCGATGGCCAGAAGTCTTGCTTTCTTCATGTCCGTTCTCCCTTCCACAATCAGTACGGGACCTTCCACATATAGCGGCGGGTGCTGAGCGGATGGCAGCGCTCTTCGGCCAGAGCGTGGTTATAGATGGGATAGACATTGTTGAACAGGGAGTGGTTGAAGTAGTCCACCACATTGGCGTCGATCACGGAAAGCCCCAGCTCCTTGGCGTCCAGGACCTCCAGGCGTTTGCCGTAGCTGCGCAGGAAGCGGAGCGCCCGCTCGTCCAGCTCCCGGGTCGTGCCCTCGTTGATCTGGATCACGAAGGGGACGTTGGCGTCGGTGACCTCGAAGGGTCCGTGGAAGAATTCGCCGGTGTGGATGCAGGCGGACTGGATCCACTGCATCTCCATGAAGATGCAGATGCTCTCCATATAGGCCGCGCCCCAGGCGGCGCCGCTGCCCATGGTGTAGATGAAGCTGTCGTCCTTGTACTCCTTCGCGAAGGCCAGGGCGCGTTCGGCGACCTGACGGCGGGCCTTGCGGATCACAGCGGTGATCAGCTCCAGCCCCTTGTAATAGGCTTCGTAGTGGGCGTAGCCCTCGCTGCGCTGCACGGTCTCCACCGCCAGGGTCAGGGCGCAGAGGGTCTTCTCTCCGGCGTAGTCGATGTCGCCGGCCAGGTGATCGGGGCTGGCGTCAAACTCGTAGCGCACGACGTAATCGCCGTAGGGGATGATCTCGGAATTCTCCAGCCAGGTCAGCAGAATGACCGCCGCGCCCTTTTCCTTGCCCAATTTTGCCGCGGCAATAGTCTCCGGGGTATTGCCTTTGTGGCAGGAAAGGCATATAATGGAGTTGGGTCCGAAATCCTTCGGGGTGCTGTGCAGGAATTCGTTGCTGCTGATGACAGCGCTGCGGAGCACGGTGCTCTCCCGCTGCATAAAGTTCGCCGCCGGCACCAGAGCGCCGAAGGAGCCTCCGCAGCCGACGTAGTACAGGGATTTTACGCCGCCCACTTCCTTCTTGTCCTCAAAGATCTTTGCTGTGATCTCCCGGATCTGTTCTGCTTGCTTAACCATGCTTGTTGCCTCCTCGTTTATATTTTGTATTGTTTTGTATTGCTTTGTATGGCTTCATATTATACGATGAAGATACAAATGTCAATACCTTTTTTGCTTTTTTCTTTTATTTTGGCATTCTGTACAGTTTTTCATGGGTGATTCTATAGATTTTTCACAAGAAAGCGGAAGAACCCTCGCGTTTTTTTCGGAGTTGGGCGGAAAAATCTCGAAATATTGTCGCTGTTTGTATTTTTCTTCTTTACAAAGACGGCTGTATTTGCTATAATCTGTATGGAACAAAGCAAGCAGCAATTCAAACGCGCAAAGAGGACAAGTATGATGGAACAGATCAACAAGAGCAGTTCGATTCCCCTGTATCAGCAGTTATACGAGAAGCTGCGGGACGAAATCAACGAAGGCCGATATCCCGCCGGCAGCCGCCTGCCCACGGAGGCGGAGCTGAGCGAGGCCTATCAGGTCAGCCGCGTTACGGTACGGAAGGCGATGGAGCAGCTGGAAAAGGAGGATTTCCTGGTCCGCAAGGTGGGCAAGGGCACCTTTGTGCGGGAGCATAAGTTTTCACGGCAGCTCAACGCCGTTATGAGCTTTTCCGAGATGTGCCGCAGCTTGGGCTTCGCGCCCGGCGCCAAGACCATCAAAACAGCCTTTGAGACACCGTCTCCCAAGGATATTGATCGCTTGGGTCTTTCCGACCAGGCGGAAATCCTGGTGATCGACCGAATCCGCTACGCCGATACCATGCCCGTGGTGCTGGAGACTGCCAAGTTCACAGAGGATTTTTTCTTCCTGTTCGACGAGGATCTGAACAATCGTTCTCTGTATGAGATCATTCGCCAGCGCAAGGGTATCGAGTTTACCAACTCCGTCAAACGGCTCGAGGTAATCTTTGCCAACTACCAGGAGGCCCGCTATCTTGGCCTGTCAGTGGGGTATCCCCTGCTGAAGATCAGCAGCGTCGTCAACGATTCCACCGGCAGCTTCCGCTATATCAGCATTCAGCGCTGTGCGGCGGACAAATTCGAGATCGTCATTTGATACAATTAAAATACAATTAAATCTAATGCAGCCTCCGGTTCCCACTTTGTGGAAACGGAGGCTGCTGTTTTTATATATTTGTAAATATGTATTGACAATCTCTCCGTCTTATGGTATTCTTTTATTGTAATACAATATGATACAAAATACAAAAAACAAAACAATCGGAGGGATCTTTATGTGGACACAAGAACTGTTTGGCGTTGAAAAACCCATCATCGCGCTGCTGCATCTGGACGCCATGCCCGGCGACCCGGGCTTCTGCGGCAGCCTGGAAACCGTACTCGCCCACGCGCGGGCGGATCTGGAGGCGCTGCAGGCCGGCGGCGTGGACGGCATCCTCTTTGCCAATGAATTCAGCAGGCCCTATCAAGCCGTACCGGACATTGCCATGATCTCCGCCATGGCCTATATCATCGGAAATCTGCGCTCCGTTCTGGATCGGCCCTTCGGCGTCAATGTGGTAAAGAATCCAATCGCCACCATCGACCTGGCCGCCGCCACCGGCGCCAGCTTTGCCCGAAACAGCTTTTCCGGCGCTTACGCAGGCGAGTACGGTCTGTTCTCCGCCAGCAGCGGCGAGGCCGCCCGACACCGGCAGGCCCTGGGGATTCCGGGAATGAAGCTGCTCTACAAGGTCAACCCTGAGTCTGACGCCTTCCTGGCGCCGCGGGATCTGCGGGTCGTGGCCAAGTCCATCCTCTACGGCGGCTTCGCAGACGGTCTGTGCGTATCCGGCTCCGCTGCCGGCAGCGAGCCGGACGACGCCCTGCTGGCTTCCATCTATGAGGTCGCCAGGGGCAGCGGCGTACCCGTGTTCTGCAATACCGGCTGCAATCACCGCAACGTCCATGAGAAATTGAAGCTCTGCGACGCGGTGTGCATGGGCACAGCCTTCAAGGGCCCGGACGGACGGGTCGTAACCGAGAAGGTCCGCAGCTTCATGGAAACCGTGGGCCAGATCCGCGCCGGGCTCTGAGCAGGAGGATGATCATGGAGAAGCGATATTATCTGGGAATCGACGTCGGCACATTCAGCTCCCGGGGCATCCTGCTGGACGAGGACTTCCACCTGGTCGCGGACGAATCCGTCCCGCACGGCATGGACAACCCCGCTCCTGGGTATTTTGAGCATGACGCCCTGGGGGTGTGGTGGGCCGATTTCTGCAAACTCAGCCGCGTCTTGCTCCAGCGCAGCGGGATCTCTCCCCGGCAGATCGCCTGTGTGGGAGCCAGCGCTTTGGGTACAGATTGTCTGCCGGTGGATGAGAACTGCGAACCCTTGCGGCCCGCCATCCTCTACGGCATCGACGCCCGCGCCTCCAAGGAAGCCGACTGGCTCACGGAATACTATGGAGCCGAGCGGGTACGACAGCTCTTCGGCCATCCCATCTGCTCCGGAGATACAGCCACCAAGATCCTTTGGATTCGGCGTCATGAGCCGGAGATCTATGCCAGAACCTATAAATTTCTGACCGGCAGCTCCTTCCTGGCGGCCCGGCTCACCGGACGTTATACCATCGACCAGTTCCTGGCAAAGGGCTCCTTCCGGCCGCTCTATCTTGCCGACGGAAGTGTCAACGAAGCGGAATGCGGCCTCTATTGCCGTCCGGACCAGCTGGCTGAGGCCTTGCCTGTGACGTCGATCATCGGCGGCGTCACGGAAAAGGCCGCTGCGGAGACCGGGCTGGCGCCCGGCACGCCCGTCATCGTCGGCACCGGCGATTCCACCGCCGAGGCCATCAGCGTGGGTCTGGTGGAGCCTGGAACCGCCTTCTTCCAATACGGCTCCTCCATGTACTACTATTACTGCATCGACCGGGCCGTGGAGAGCCATGTCTCCCCGCAGGGCAACGGCCGTCTCAACGGCAGCAAGGTCTTCACCGTGCCCGGAACCCATGTGCTGGGCGACGGCACCAACGCCGCCGGGACCCTGACCCGCTGGGTGCGGGACCTGCTCTATGCCCCGGAGCTGTCCGCCGAGGCCGCCGGCGGCGAGAACGCCTACGCCGTCATGGCCCGGGAGGCAGCCCGGGTGCCCCGCGGGGCCGACGGGCTGATGATGCTGCCCTATATCTACGGGGAGCGGAGCCCGCTCCAGGATCCCCAGGCTGTAGGCCTGCTCTTCGGGCTGCGGGGCAGTCACGGCCGCGCCCACATCAACCGGGCCGCCCTGGAGGCGGTGGGGTATTCCACGCTCCAGCACCTGGCGCTCTTCCGGGAGCTGGGTCTGCCGCCCAAACGCATCATTACTGCAGGCGGCGGCACGAAGAACCGCACCTGGATGCAGATCGTCTGCGATATCTGCGGTCTGCCCATCACAATCCCGGAGAGTTGGCAGTGCTCCGCCTTCGGCGACGCCATGCTGGCGGCCCTGGGCGCGGGCCGACTGGCCGACTTCTCCGACCTGCGCCGCGCTCTGCCGCGCGGCACTGTCCTGGAGCCTGACGAAGCCGCTCACGCCTTTTACGCCGCACGTTATCCCCTGTTCCGGGACCTCTACCTGGACAACCGGGATAAGATGCACGCCCTGGCGGCGCAGCTCTGAGGTACGCACGATGGAGCTTCGCTGCGTACTCTTTGACTTTGACGGAGTTGTGGCGGACACGGAGCCGTCAAACACCCGCTATTTGGAACAGGCGCTGGCCGTCTTTGGCCTGAAGCTGAACGACGAGCAGCGACAGGCCCTCATCGGCGTGAACGGCCTGGACTTCATCCGTCCGCTTCTCGAATCCGCAAAGCCCCCGGTCAGCGACGAAGCCTATCTTGCCGTGCGGCAAAAACAGGGCAACACCTATGAAAACAGCCCGGATTTGAAAGCGCAGCCCGGCCTCCGGGATTTCCTGGGCCTGCTGCGCAGCGCGGGGATCAAGACCGGGCTGGTCAGTTCCACCAGCTCCCGTCTGATCCTGGCCGCGCTGAATCGCTTGGCCCTGGCCGATCAGTTTGACGCGATCCTCTGCGGAGATATGGTCCGGCGGAAGAAACCGGACCCGGAGGGCTACCGTCGGGCAATGGAGCTGCTGCAGGTCCCGCCGGAATGCTGCGTCGTGATCGAGGATTCCCCGGTTGGCATCCGGGCGGGACTGGGCGCCGGAGCGTATGTTCTGGCCTACGAGGGCGCTTCCGTCCCGCAGGATACCGGCCTGGCCCGGGACCGTGTGAAGCGCTTTTCTGACTGTCCCAGCCTTCCCGTCTTCCGAGAAGCGCTGGTGAAGCCCTATATAAGTCATCAAATGACTGCGGAGGAAAAAGAATTATGAAAAAACTCGGCTTCGGCCTGATGCGGCTGCCCCTGCTGGACCCCAACGATGAAAAGAGCATCGATCTGGAACAGTTCAAGCGAATGGTGGACCTTTTCCTGGAAAGAGGCTTCACCTATTTCGACACGGCCATCGCGTATCACGGCTTTGAGTCCCAGCGGGCGGTCAAGACCGCGCTGGTGGACCGCTGGCCCCGGGATCGTTTCACGCTGGCCACCAAGCTCCACAGCAACTTTGTCCACTCCTTTGAGGACCGCGACCGCATCTTTCAGGAGCAGCTGGAGCTGACCGGCGCGGGGTATTTCGACTATTATCTGCTGCATGGCATCAAGGCCGACAGCTACCCGATCTATGAACAGTATGACTGCTTCAACTGGCTTCTGGAGAAGCAGCGTCAGGGTCTGGTGCGGCACGTGGGCTTTTCCTTCCACGACACGGCGGAGCTGCTGGACCGGATTCTGACAGAGCACCCGGAAATGGAATTCGTGCAGATCCAGCTCAACTATCTGGACTGGGAGAGTGAATGGATCCAATCCCGCGCTGTCTATGAGACGGCGGTGAAGCACGGCAAGGACGTGATCGTGATGGAGCCGGTGAAGGGCGGCACTCTGGCCCGCCTGCCTGCGGAAGCGGAAGCCCTTCTGAAAGCTGCCGCGCCGGAACAGTCGATCCCCTCCTGGGCGATCCGCTTCGCGGCCAGCCAGGAAAACGTCAGGATGGTCCTCTCCGGCATGAGCTCCCTGGAGCAGATGGAGGACAATCTGCGGACCATGGAGAACTTCCGGCCCTTATCCGGACAAGAGCTCGCCCTGACAGCCCGGGCGGCGGAGATCATCAACCAGAAGATTGCCGTTGCCTGTACAGCCTGTTCCTACTGCACGGACGGCTGCCCCATGCAGATCGCCATTCCCAAGTATTTTTCCCTCTACAACGAAGATATGCGGGAGGATCTGGCGCAGAAGGGCTGGACCGCCAACTATTCCAACTATAATAAGCTCACAAGAACGCACGGCAAAGCCGGCGACTGCATCGGCTGCGGCCAGTGCGAGGGCGTCTGTCCCCAGCACCTGCCCATCGTCTCGCTGATGCAGCAGGTTTCCGCTCATTTTGATCGTTGAGCGCAGAGACAAGCTTGGCTTGACAGAGAAAGGAATCAAAGCATGAAGAAGAGAAAGCTTTCCCTGGCAACGCAGATCTTCATTGCGCTGCTTCTGGGCATCATCGCGGGCATCTGCCTGATGAAGAACGCCGACATCGCCACCTCCTACATCAAGCCCCTCGGTACGATCTTTCTGAACCTGATCAAGTGGGTCGTCACGCCGCTGGTCTTCTTCTCGATCATGGCTGGCGTCATCTCCATGCGTGACATCCGCAAGGTCGGCTCCATCGGCGTCAAAACCATCGTCTACTACCTGATCACCACGGCCTTTGCCATCACCATCGGCCTGATCCTGGCCAAGCTCTTCAAAGGGATCTTTCCGGTGCTCCAAACCTCAGACCTGAGTTACGAGGCCTCGGAGCCGGTCAACTTCATGGACACCCTCGTGGGGATCTTCCCCTCCAACTTCCTCAAGCCCTTCGTCGAGGCGAATATGCTGCAGATTATCGTTGCCAGCATCCTTATCGGCTTCGCGCTGCTGCTTATCAAGGACAAGCACGCCAACCTGGAGTTCAGGCTGGTGGATATCCTCAACGACACCTTCCTCAAGGCCATGGAGCTGATCGTGAAGCTCTCCCCCATCGGTGTGTTCTGCCTGATCTGTCCGGTGGTCGCGGAGAACGGCCCCGCCGTTCTGGGTTCCCTCGCAAAGGTCCTGCTGGTTGCTTTCATCGGTTATATCCTCCACGCGATCATCGTCTATTCCATCTCCGTCCGAACGCTGGCAGGCCTGAGTCCGCTGAAATTCTTCAAGGGCATGCTGCCCGCCATCATGTTTGCGTTTTCCTCCGCCTCCTCCGTGGGCTCCCTGCCCATCAATATGGAGTGCGCGGAGAACCTTGGCGCGGATAAGGACATCTCCTCCTTCGTCCTGCCCCTGGGGGCGACCATCAACATGGACGGCACCGCCATCTATCAGGGCGTGTGCGCCATCTTCATCGCCTCCTGCTTCGGCATCAGTCTGACGCTGCCGCAGATGCTGAGCATCATTCTCACGGCGACGCTGGCGTCCATCGGCACCGCCGGCGTTCCCGGCGCCGGCATGGTCATGCTGGCTATGGTGCTGCAGTCCGTCGGCCTGCCGGTAGAGGGCATCGCCCTGGTCGCCGGCGTGGACCGCATCTTCGATATGGGCCGAACCACCGTCAACATCGTGGGCGACGCCTCCTGCGCCATCGTCGTATCTGCAATGGAGAAGCGCAGAGCCGCCAAAGCTGCCTTAAAGTAACCGGTCCCCTTTGTTCCGCATCTTCTTTTCGGCTTGCACAGCCAGTCATCAGATAGTCGCCTTCCCAATGGTAAGTCAATCCCAACATTTTGCATACCTCCAATCGTTGAATTCGTTTTGGTTCTTCTCATTGTGGCGCACACTGTGC
>JAFYAB010000004.1 GCA_017540945.1 Oscillospiraceae bacterium
ATCAAAGCAGTTTTTGCGCCGATCATCCTTACACAGTCGGCAAGTCTTATGGGGATTGCAGTATCTCACTCTGTATTCAATATTCTCTGTACAATGCTGATGCTCCCGCTCAGTGGGGTACTTGAAAAGCTGGTTTGCAAGTTAATCCCGGATGCGAAGGAGCCGGAGAAAGCAAAAGAACTGGACGAAAGACTGCTTGGAAGTCCTGCTCTTGCTCTGAATCAGTGCAAGCAGGTTCTTGACCGGATGGCTGTTTCTGCCATTGAAGCCCTAAAGGGTGGTATAGGGAGTGTTTTGAAATACGATAATGGGATTGCAAAACAAATAAGGGCATTCGAAGATGAAACAGATCATTATGAGGACGTTCTTGGAACATACCTTGTAAAGCTTACGTCACGTCAAATTGGTGAAGAAGACAGCATAAAGGCAACTGAGTACATGAAGCTGATCGGCGATTATGAGCGCATTGCAGATCATGCCGTCAATCTGCTGGAATCTGCGGAGGAAATGCAGCAGAAGAAAATTGTCTTTTCCGAGAGTGCATCAAGAGAGTATCAGACCATAAGCTCTGCTGTTATGGAAATTCTCAATTTATCCTATCAGGCATTTTCAAATGCAGATTTCACGGCCGCAAGGAAAACGGAGCCTCTTGAACAGGTGATTGACGCATTGAAGGAGGAACTGCGTACCCGCCATATCCTTCGATTGCAAAAAGGCGACTGTTCGGTTGACGCAGGATTTATCTGGTCAGACTTACTCACGAATCTGGAACGTGTTTCGGATCATTGTTCCAATATTTCCGGATGTGTACTGGACACCGTGGGACATACGATGAACGCGCATGAAAACCTGAGAATTTTCAGACAGACAGACGGGGATTTTAAACAGCTGTATCAATTGTTTTCGAAAAAATATGAACTCTGATCCTTACATTCACCAAATTGTTTAATCTAATCCAGTACGCATTTTGACTTGACAATCGCACTGTTCTTGCTATGGCACATCAAGGGACGCCTGAAAGACCTGCTTGTCTACGTGGAGAACCCGGAGAAAACCATGGTGGAGAAGCCGGACCTCCAGCCTCTGTGGGACGTGCTCTCCTACGTCCAGCGTCCCGCCGCCACCGAGCAGGGCGAATACGTCACCGCCGTCAACTGCCTCAAAGAGATTGCCCTCCAGCAGATGATCCAAGCAAAGAAACGCTTCGGCAAGGAGGATAACCTGGATGGTTACGGTTTGCCCTGCGGGGTGCGTTTTTGAAGGAAAAGGCGCGCAAATTCCTGCTTATACACGCGCTCAAACCGCTCCAGGGCAGAGTTGTACTGCCGGGCGGCGGTATCCGGGCTGGAGAAGCCGTGGCTGATGGCAATGTCCTCGAAGGGGGTCTTTTTTCGTACCGTGCAGTCATACCATTTTCCGCTGGCGCCGGTCCGCTGCAGAACACTGAAGCATTCCGGGCAGAAGCCCAGTCGTTCGGCAAGAATTACCTGTTGGCGGTAATCCAGCCTGCTCCAAGCGCGACGGAGAACGGTTTCCAGATCCTTCCTCAAAAGAGCTCGATAAGGGCCAGGCTCGCGGCTGACGGTGATTTCCTCCCCACTGGCCTCCGGCTCCTCGCTGTCGCTTTCAAAGCTGTGGTAAATGTCAACACACTGCATATTGCGCAGTCCAGCAAGAATCATCTCCTTTGCCCGAGCTGGGCTGACTTCAGCCTCCGCAGCGGCGATCTGAAGAACCTCAGAGTCCATACGCCCTCCCAAATCGTTGAAGACTGCCATAACGGTACGAAGTTTTTTGTAAGCGTCATCAGAATTCACGGTGCAGCCCCGGCGCATGGTGCGCACATATTCGTGCAGTTCGTTCTCAATATATTGCAGGACATAGCTTTGAAAGGCCGCCTTCTTTGCGTAATCATAGTTCTCCGCAGCTTCCAGGATACCAAGCGCCGCCGCTTGCTTGAGATCCTCAAAGTGACCTTCCATGGCATAGCGCTGCATGAAATTGGCAACGATTTGATTCAGCACCGGTTCATAGTAATGCAGGAAGCCTGCCAGATAACGCTTCTTTTTCATGCTGTTTTTCTCAGTTTGCCGGACCTGTTTCTTTTGCGTTCGGCAATAGCGCTGCACACAGGCCTCCGCCTTTTGGTAATTCGTTTCTGCTGCTTCAATCAGAGGCGGGGTGTCCAGATGAAAGGTTCTGTATGGGTCCGTCGAACGGAAGAGGGGACTCTTTCCAACCAGAAAGCCGTTTTCCTCGGCTTGTGTTTCTGAGAGTTTCCACAGCGCTTCCGGCTGTTCGTATTCCAGGTTATCTATCTGCTTCATAGGCGTAACCCCGCACTGACGTCGGCGTACAGCTTTTCCCGGGAGAGGTCCTTCTCATACTCGTCCACCGCGTAATCGTCTTCACGCATGGCACGGAGTTTGCGATTTCGGGCCAGCGCTATGGCCGCTTTCGCAAAATCTGCGTCGATGGTGCCGCGGCTCTTTTCTGCACGGATCGCGCTACATCGACGCGTATAGACATCAAGGACCGGATCGGCTTCCGCCATTTCTTTGAAGCCCACGGCAGCGGCATACTTTTTGCAGCTCAAGCGTTTGCCGCGATATTCCTCCGGGGCGTAACCGTCGCAATAGACTTGCCACCGTGCGCTTTCCATCAGAAAATAATTCTTGCAGATCGGGCACTGACGGAGATAGTGCCCGTGATGAAGACCTTCATAGAAATCCGTCATAAGGAAGCTGTAGAAGTCGGAGAAGGTCATCCTACGTCCCAGTACAGGTGTGTCGTTGCCTTGACTCTTCGGCATGGAAATGTATTGGACTGACAGGGGAAGTTCTACCTCGCCGGTAATCTCCAATGCCAGGGGTAACAAATGCGCTTCGTCAAAGCGCTCTGCTTCGTATTCCAGATCAATAAACTGAAGGAGAACATCACGCGCTTTGACTATACCATCCGATATGCTGTTCAGAGTTTTTATAAACTGAATGATTTTTTCCACATACATACGCTGTCCCTGAAGACCAATTCGGTCTGCTCTGGTATGCGCCAGGCCCAGAGAGACTTCCCCTTGATCGTAAGCTGCCACAACGCCCCGCGCCCTAAAATACATTCGGATCTGTTCTCCGATTTCTTCGGTGAAGGCCTCAGTGGCAAAACTCCGCAGCACTTCAATATCCACTTGCTCAAAGGATTTCATCAGAGGCAGATATTTCAACCCCTCCATGATTTTTTGCCCGATACGGAGATATTCTGTCGTATCAATTATCCCGTTTTCCAAAGACCGGACAAATAGAAACAAGTCATATCCAAAGAAAATGCAGATTCTGCCAGCGGCATTGTTGTCATCGAAGTGATTCATAAATTCCAAGGTGAAGTAACCGGCGGGATAATCTTTCCCATCTAAGAATATACTGCCATCCCTGTAGTTCACTGTGACGAAGCCCTTGGATAAGTTCATTCAACTCGCCTCCATTCTGATCCTGTCAGGTCCCCAAGCAGCCTTTTTAGGGCTATTGCAGACCCTCTGAGACCCGCTGATCGTTGATTGTAAAAGTAACCTCGACTGGCTCAACGAAAAGCCAGAAAAACAAGTGAATAGAGCTTGAAAAAGCCAAAAAATATGGTACAATGGGGTTGAAATCATAGGATTCAAGCAGATTTCAGCCACGCCAAGCGGACGGCACGAGGCAGTACTTTTGAAAAAGTAAGCTCGACCCGTCTGAGGCTGCCGTATTTGGGGTACGGCACTGTATCAGGTGGCTTACTGTCTGTCTTGAACTCGTGGTTTTATGCTACTTCTTCAGTAGCGAGGGTTTGAGATGGACATCATCGGCAGCGATGGTGTCCATTTTCATTAGCTCCATGAGCCAAATCATGTCCTCATCGCCCTCCGGGACCATCTCGTAGGGGCAGCGGTCATTCAAACCAGGCCGCTTGACGCTGTTAATCGTGTTCATGAGAAGATGAATGTTGTCCTCCGTGTATTGCGCCATGTCGCTGCCCTTGGGAATGACGTACCGGATGTACTCGTGGTCCTTCTCCAGCTCTCCCTTCTGCCAGGAGGCGTAGGGATCGCAGTAGAACAGCATACAGCGCTGTTCGCCGAACACGGTGTATTCCAGTTCCTCCACGCGTTTGAACTCTCCGCCGTTGTCCGTCAGGATCACCGGGAACAGATTCTGAAAGACGTCCAGGCCAAGGATATCGGTCAGAAAGTCAAAGACGTTGATCACGGAGTCCGCGCTCAGATTCGGCAACAGAAAGATCAAGAGGATGTCATACTTCAAAAGCAGCATGGTCAGCAGCGCCGGCCCCTTTTCGCGCTTTCCCTTGACAGTATCCATCTGGATCACGGGGCAGCTCGGATTGTCCAGCATGAACTTCTCGAAATCCAGATAAGTCCTGCCCTCGCGGTATTTCGGCAGCTTTTTCTGCTTGGGTCCTTCCTTTTTCTTCCGCTTCCGGTACCGTACCTTGCGCCGCAGGTCAATGCTCTTGACCTTGAGCTGCCCGGCGTCGATGTAGCGGTAGATGCTGCGAAGACCGACAGAAAGCTCGTGCTTGTGCTCGGCGTAGATGTGCGCCAGCGGCTGGCCCTTCTCAATCCCTGCCAGAAGGATCTCGTTGAGCAACGCGAGCTCCTCTTCGGTCAGATGCATCCCCTTGCGGGAGTCGGAGCGGCGCTCGTCGGCCATGCTCTGCGCCAGCTTCGCAGAATACATGTACCGCTCCTTGAAGCACTTTCTTCGTTCCCCGCAGCTGTTGCAGACGTAGGGCGGCAGATCCAGACGCGAACAGGAATACGGACGATAGTTTTTACATCCGTCCCGGCAGTCATAGCTCCGACAGCGGACGCAGAGTGTGGAGCAGTGCGGATCGGTACAGACCCCGGTCTTCTTGCAGTATCTGGCATAGCGGCAGTCGTTGTTCAAGAAGAAGTGGCCTGGAATGCGTTCCCGGTTTCGCTGTACCTCTGACGCAACGGTCGTCGGATCGCGGTGGATACGAGCTGCGATCTGCTTGAAGCTATTTCCGGCACAGAGTCCGGCTTCGATTGCAATCCGTTCGGTTAAATCAAGTTGGCTGTGAGACATTTCGTCCCCCTTTCCCAGACAGTTCGCCAACTCAATTTAACCATACTAGTTTGACAAAGTAAACCCCGCCGAAAATCGCATTTTCAACGTTTTGACTGCAGTGTTACTATGACAATTAACCGAGACCCGCTGATATATTATCTCATATCTAATGTCCCAAAAAACGGACTGTATATAGCGAATACAGCTAATGCAAACAATAATTCCGTTATTCTTAATTTTTGACCACGAAAAACCTAAGCGCCACGAAGTATAAATTCTCTACAGAAATATGTGAAAGTCCAAAAATTGTTGCTATATCTCAAATTTTTGTGTTGCGCATATCGTTTTAAGGCTGTTGCGCAAATAGTAGGGAAATCCGATTTTTCCGCTATTTAATAAGTGAAGGCAAGGAAAGCCGTCAGAGATCATGCCGATTGGCGTTGATCCCTGGCGGCTTTTTTTGTTTCTCACATCATAGCGGAAAGGAGAGTACCAAATCCATGCAGAAGCACGATTATCACGACAGCGGGTAGTTTATCCTCCCCCAGCCCAAACGTCGCTCACAAGCGAAAGAAAACGCGAAAACCGCCCCGAAACGCTACAGTTCCGGGGCGGCTTCCACATCAAGCGAAAAGGAGGATTATCATGCCGCGCATGAAAAAAACGGAAAAGGAGGAATGGGCCTTCTTCCTGAACAAGAATGGCCGCAGGGCTTACAACGAGCTTTGCAGCCGCTGCGCCAGGAGCTGCAAGCAGAGCTTCCGGGTCAAGGTGATTGCATGCCCGAAGTATCGGTCCAAGCGGGCTGTCAGCGAGGTGATGTTGGATTGAACGAAAAAGAGAAAACCATTTCCTATGCCCAGCTGCCCAAGCCTCTGATCGAAGCGCCGATCTCCAATGACGCCAAACTGCTGTTCACCCTGCTGAACGACCGCTTCCGGCTGTCCCTGAAGAACGACTACAAGGACGAGGACGGTTATGTGTTCTGCAGCTATTCCAACCAAGAGATCTGCAAGAAGCTGAACTGTGCCCATGGGAAGGCCACCGGTCTGCTCCGGGAACTGGAGCAGACCGGGCTGATCTACCGGGTCAGAACCGGCAGAGGCAAGCCAGACCGGATCTACGTGGGCGGCATCCAGGAGGACGACGTCGACGAAAGTGAATGCCGATTATCGGCAATCATGAATGCCGCTTTTCAGCATTCCAGAATGCCGATGATCGGCACACCAGAATGCCGGTTTTCGGTACCAAGTAAGAATAATTGGAATAACAAAGAATTTACAACAATCTCTGAGGAGAGTAAAGAGCGGCTTGCGGTGCTCCTGGAGAGATTGGATTTTGATTCTTTGTGGACGGAGGAACGGGCGTCCGGGTTGCGCCAGCTCCGCTGGCACGTTGTTACGGTGATGGAAACGGAGTTTCCTTTCCTTCGGCTGGTCGGAAAAGACGTTCCGACGGAGGAAGTCCGAGGTGCCTTTTACCAGCTGAAGAAGGAAGACCTGGAGGAAATCCTGGCGGATTTCCTTGCCGATCCGGCGGTCTTTGGCAGTATGCGGCAGCGGCTTTTTGAAGCGGGCCGCAGGCACGAACTTGAACACGGTATTGTCTTAACAAGCAACGACTCGTGGGCCCACGAGGCAGCTTGTCCGGGGCGCGGGCCCCTGAAACCCCAGGAAAAGGAGGACGCATCATGAAGAAAAGAACCCACGAAATCAAGATCCGACTCACCGCCGAGGAGCTGGAAGAACTGAACGCAAAGGTAAAGCAGACGGTGTTCTCCCGGGAGGAATTTTGCCGCCGGGCCATCACCGGCAAGGAGATCAAGCAGGCGCCTTCGCCGGACATTCCGATTCTGATCCGGGACATCCGGCGGGCGGGCTCTAACGCGAACCAGCTTTTGAAAATTGCGCAAAGCACCCACATGCTGGACGCGCCGCAGATGCGGAAGGTCATGGCCCAGGTCTATCTGGCGGAGAAGGCTGTCGTAGACGCCTATGTGATGAATGATTAGAGAAACGGAGGAACTGTGAAATGCAATACGAATTGAACACAAAACAGGAAACGGTCCAAATCCCCTTGGGGCGGCTGCACCGTTTCCCGGGTCACCCCTACAAGGTGGAGGACAACGAGGAAATGGAAGCTCTGGCGGAGAGCATCCGGGAGCAGGGCATTCTGACCCCGCTGCTGGTGCGGCGGGTGGAGGGCAGCGAGACGGACTACGAACTGATCTCCGGGCATCGGCGGGCATACGCGGCGGCAAAGGCAGGGCTGGAAACGGTCCCTGCCTTTGTTGTTTCTATGGACCGGAACGAGGCCGCCATCGCCCTGGTGGACAGCAACCTCCACCGGGAGCGGCTGCTGCCGTCCGAGAAGGCGTTTGCGTATAAGCTGAAAGCGGAAGCGCTGTATCACCAGGGAAAACGGAGCGACCTGACTTCGGCGCAATTTGCACCGAAGTTGACGACAGAGCAGATTGCGGAGGATGTGGGAACCAGCAAGGATACGATCAAGCGCTATATCCGCCTGACCTATCTGCTGCCAGCTCTGCTTACGATGATGGACGAAGGCAAAATCGCCTTCTCCGTTGGCGTGGAGCTGTCCTATCTGGACGAGCAGACCCAGTACGACCTTCTGGACGCCATGGAGCGAAACGACTGCACCCCGTCCTACGCCCAGGCGGTGCGGCTGCACAGGGCGTATAACAACGGAACCCTGGACCGCTGGCTGATCGAAACCACCCTGGCCGAGCCCAAGCCCAACCAGCAGGAGCACATCCGTCTGAAGCGGGAGAATTACGCCAAATTCTTCCCGGAACACTACACTGCCGCCCAAATCGAGCAGGACATTCAAGCCGGCCTGGAGCTTCTCCGCCGCCAACGGGAACGCAGCCGGGACGCCCGATAAGGAGGAGCGCCTATGACAGATCCATGGACAGAACTGGCAAGCCTGCTGGCAACGGTCATCGAGAAGTACGGCGCGGCGATCCTGTCGGAAGAACAACAGGAGAAAGAAAAACCGGAGGACGCTCGCACATTCGTAAATGAAACGGATTTCTGATACAATCCAATAGCGAGAGAAGGAATGCCAAACACCCGCGGAAAGTGCTTCTCGCGGGTGTTTGGCGAGAGAAAGCCCGAGGGTTCGAATCCCTCCCTCTCAAAAACGGTCCGCAAATCATTCGCTTTTGCAGATCTCGGCATCAATACAAAAAAGAAAAGAGGAACAACAATGAAACAGGAAACGACAAAGGTCTACCTCTACACGCGAGTTTCCACGGCAATGCAGGTGGACGGCTACTCCCTGGAGGCGCAGAAGGAACGGATGCGGGCCTTTGCCGCCTACAACAACTACGACGTCGCCGGCGAATATGAAGACGCTGGCAAATCCGGAAAGTCTATCGTGGATCGGGAGGCCTTCAATCAGATGATGGAAGACATCCAAGCCGGAAAGGACGGCGCCGCCTTTGTGCTGGTGTTCAAGCTCTCCCGCTTTGGGCGAAATGCCGCGGACGTGCTCTCCACGCTGCAGATTATGCAGGACTTTGGCGTCAACCTGATCTGCGTGGAGGACGGGATCGACAGCTCCAAGGACGCCGGTAAACTGATGATTTCCGTGCTGTCCGCCGTGGCGGAGATCGAGCGGGAAAACATCCGGGTGCAAACCATGGAGGGCCGGATGCAGAAGGCCCGGGAGGGCAAATGGAACGGCGGTTTTGCCCCTTACGGCTATAGTCTGGAAAAGGGCGAGCTTCGGGTCAACGAGGAAGAAGCTCAGGCAATTCGCACGATTTTTGAGCAGTACGTCAACGGACCCAGCGGCGCCAACGGCCTGGCCAAATATCTGGAGGACCACGGGATTCGGAAGAAGCCCCGGCAGAACGGAAAAAACGAGCTGTTCAGCGCCCATCTGATCCGACAAATCCTTAGCAATCCCGTTTACTGCGGCAAAATCGCCTACGGACGCAGACGGCTGGAGAAGGTTCACGGCACCAGAAACGAATACCGTCAGGTGGAGCAGGAGGAGTATCTGCTGTCTGACGGCATTCATGAGCCGCTGGTGACGGTGGAGCTTTGGCAGGCAGCCCAGGTAAAGCTGAAGGCCCAAGCCAAGAAATATGAGCATGTGAACAAACAGAAGGACGTGAGGACCCACCTGCTGACGGGCCTTGTGAAGTGCCCGGTCTGCGGTGCCGGAATGTATGCCAATAAGAGCATCAAACATAAAAAGGACGGCACCAAGTACAAGGACTTTTTCTACTACGGCTGCAAGCATCACACCATGATCCGGGGTCACAAGTGCGATTTCAAGAGCCAGATCCGGGAGGAGCTGCTGGACGATGCGGTGGCGGAGCTGATCACCAAGCTGGTGAAGAATCCGGCCTTTGCCGCCATGATGCGGGAGAAAATCGGGGAGCGGGTGGACACCTCCGCCATCGAAGAGGAGATTCGCACTTTGGAGCAGCAGCTGCGGCAGGCGCTGAGACGGAAGCGGAAGCTGATGGAGGAGATCGACAGCCTGGACCCCGACGACCGGCATTATACCGCCAGAAAAGCCGACCTTGACGAACGGCTCTACAAAATGTATGATAGGATAGAAGACGTGGAGAACAAGCTGCTCTCCGCCCGAGCGAAGAAGGCCACGGTGGAGGCTGAGGGCATCACCGCCGACAACATCTACCGGATCTTGCTTCAGTTCGACAAGCTCTATGACCACATGAACGAGGAAGAGCGCCGCGCCCTGGTGTCCGGCTTGATTTCCGAGATTCAGATTTTTCCGGAACGCCAGCCAGACGGAAGGTGGCTCAAATCCATCCGCTTCCGCCTGCCGATCCTCCCGGAGCCCATGGAAACCGGTTTGGAGTACGATCCGCAAGCTGAGACGGTTGTTCTGTTGTCAAATCGGGCTGTAACTGTTGTTTCGATGTCCGATATATTTGGAGGATAAAATGGAAATCTGGGATGCTTATAATAAGGAGTTTGAGAAGATCGAAGGAATGACTTTGATCCGTGGAGAGGCGATTCCAGACAGAGTCTATCATCTCGTAAGCGACGTTATCGTCAGACATGCAGACGGCACATATCTTTTAATGCAGAGAGACAGCAGAAAGCACTTCGGCGGCATGTGGGAAGCAACAGCAGGAGGTTCCGCTCTGACAAGAGAAGGTCCCCTTGCCTGTGCCATTAGAGAACTGCGGGAAGAAACCGGAATCGAATCTGAAGCATTAACGGAGCTTGGTCGTGTCGTCAATGATCATAATCACACACTTTACGTTGAATTCCTCTGTGTTACAGACTGGCCTAAAGACAAAATTCTGCTTCAAGAGGGAGAAACGTCAGCATACAGATGGGTTACCAAGGATGAATTGATTTCAATGAAAAAAGGAGAATTGGTGACAGAACGTATGCAAAAGTTCGTTGACGAATTGAAGCCGTCAGACATCTCCTATGTTATCAGCAACAGCAAATTCAATTATAGGGTTTGCGGAATCATGATACACGACGGCAAAATTCTTGCCATGCATGACGAGAGATCTCCCTACTATTACCTTCCGGGCGGCAGAGTGAAAATGGGCGAAACGGCGGAACAGGCGGTTCTGCGAGAGGTTGAGGAAGAGCTGAACATTACACCTCGCATCATTCGTCCATTGTGGCTGAACCAGGGCTTTTTTACCGAAGATGTTGATAACCTGAACTATCATGAACTCTGCATATATTTTCTGCTCGATGTGTCTGAAACAGGACTGTTTGACAAGGGTGAGAAGTTCACGCTCCATGAGAGACATCATACACATGACTTTGAGTGGTTGGCTTTTGAACGTCTAAAGGATGAATACTTTTATCCTGTCTTCTTGAAAACAGAGATCACCAATCTTCCGGCGGAATTTACCATACGGACGGAGTTCGAATGATAATGGAAATCAAATTATACGAAGACAGATACAGGGATGATATGATCTTCATGGTTTTGCAGGCCAAGGACGCGCTTGGGAGGCTGCCAAGGATCAATGAGGACCTGCTCGATAAGGAATATAACATGGAAAAAGATATTTGCGAGATTTATCAACCAACTCTTGATGATTTATGGTTCCGTCAGTCGATGATGGCTGACCCTGAAACAATGTCCTACAACCACGCTTGGGGAGGTATTATTCAGTTTCCGGAGAATGACTGGAAAGATTGGTATGATTATTGGATAACAAACCATGAGCATCATCGTTATTATCGATATTTGAAGAACGCTGCAGACCAATTTGTGGGAGAAATAGCATATCACTACGACGAGAAACGCCGCATCTATGTTGCTGATGTGATTATCCATGCTCCTTGCCGGGGCAATGGCTATGGAGGCAGAGGTTTGGATCTGCTGTGTGCAGCCGCAAAAGAAAACGGCGTCACCGTTCTATATGACGATATTGCCATTGACAATCCGGCAGTTGAAATGTTTTTGAAGCATGGATTCAGAGAAGAATATCATACCGATGAGATCATCATGCTCAAGAAAGAATTATGACCGCACCACGGCCCCCACACTGCCATCAAAGGCGGCGGGGAGTGAAGATAACAGCGCAACCGATAGTTGAGTCGGCTGAAATCAACCTCCGGTTCGTGTAATATTATCTTACAATGATAGATATTCCAGGCAAAAAGGACGGCGAGCGCGCATGATCATCAATACCGGGCAGCGGACGGATATCCCCGCCTTCTACGCGGAATGGTTCGCAAACAGACTCCAGGAGGGCTTCGTCTGCGTCCGCAATCCCTACGATCCCAAGCAGGTCAGCCGCTACCAGCTGGACCCGTCCGTGGTGGACGTGATCGGCTTCTGTACGAAGAATCCCGCGCCGTTGTTTCCCTACATGGACCTGATGAAGTCCTACGGGCAGTATTGGTTCGTCACCATCACCCCCTACGGACGGGACGTCGAGCCCAAGGTCCCGGACAAGCACCGGCTGCTGGAGGATTTCAGACGGCTCTCCGACGCGGTGGGCGTCAACGCCATGGGCTGGCGCTATGATCCGATCCTCCTGTCCGAGCGGTACACGCCGGAGTATCATTTGCGGGCTTTTGAAAAAATCGCGGCGGCGCTGGACGGTTATACGAAAACCGCCGTCATCAGCTTCATCGACCTCTATCCCAAGGTCCGGCGGAACTTCCCGGAGGCCCGGGAGGTTCCAAAGGAGCAGCGGCTGGCCCTGGGCCGGGAGCTGGTCCGGATCGCGGGCGAACACGGCATGACCCTCAGGCCCTGCGCGGAGGGGGACGAGCTGGCCGCCTTCGGCGCGGACTGCGGCGGCTGTATGCGGATCAGCGACTACGAAGCCGCCATCGGGAAGCGGCTGAACGCCCCGAAAAAGAAGGGCGCGCGGGCGGCCTGCGCCTGCTATCTGAGCTGCGACGTCGGCGCCTACAACAGCTGTCTGCATCTATGCAAATACTGCTACGCCAACGCCGAGCCCGCGAAGGTGCTGGCCCGGAGCCGGCTGCACGATCCCAAATCCCCCTTCCTGATCGGGAATTACCAAGAGGGAGACCGGGTCCACGACGTGCCGCAGCGCTCCTGGATCGACGGGCAGACGAGTCTTTTGGAAGGAGAGGGGATGAACCCATGAACCAACAGGAAAGAAGACAGTTTTTGATCCGGCGGCTGCTGGACGAGCAGCCGAGCTACAGGGCGATGGAGCTCCCGTCTGGGGAGGCGGAGCAGCGCAGGCTGCTGCGGAGCCTGTTCAATATTCGCCTGCCGGGAGCGGTTGACGAGAGCTTTCTCACCGTGCAGGACGAATACCTGCGGGAGGAAACGCGAAAAAAGGGCGTCACCGCCCTTGCCGAGCTGACGCAGGTAGCGCCGGGGTTGTATCTCTGGCAGGGCGACATCACGACCCTTGCCTGCGACGCCATCGTCAACGCCGCCAACTCCGGCATGACCGGCTGCTACCAGCCCTGCCACAACTGCATCGACAACTGCATCCACAGCTGGGCGGGCGTCCAGCTCCGGAACGCCTGCGCCGAGCTCATGGAGCGGCAGGGATACGAGGAGCCCACGGGACGGGCGAAGCTCACGCCGGCCTACAATCTGCCCTGCAAATACGTCATTCATACCGTGGGCCCCATCGTGCAGGGGCGGCTGACAAAGCGGCAGGAAGAACTGCTGGCCTCCTGCTACCGGGCCTGCCTGGCGCTGGCGGAGGAGAACGGGCTGAAGAGCGTCGCCTTCTGCTGCATCTCCACCGGCGTCTTCGGCTTTCCCCAGGGCCGGGCCGCCGAAATCGCCCTGCAGACGGTGCGGGAGTATCAAACACACAGCGACATCGAGGTGATTTTCAATGTTTTCAAGGATGAAGACTACGCCATCTATCGAGCGTTACTCGGTTGAAATTCAAAAGCTCAGGCAGGCGCTGACCGACGCCGACGCGGTGCTGATCGGCGCCGGGGCGGGGCTGTCCACTTCGGCGGGCTTCGTGTACAGCGGGGAGCGCTTTGCGCAATACTTTTCCGATTTCGGAAAGAAGTACGGCTTTTCCGACATGTATTCTGGGGGCTTTTACCCCTATGAAACCCAAGAGGAATTCTGGGCCTATTGGAGCCGGTATATCTGGGTCAATCGCTATATGGACGCGCCGAAGCCGGTGTATCGGCGGCTGCTGGAGCTGGTGCAGGACAAGGCGTATTTCGTCCTGACCACCAACGTGGACCACTGCTTCCAGAAGGCGGGCTTTGACAAGGACCGCCTGTTCTACACCCAGGGCGACTACGGCCTGTTCCAGTGCAGCGAGCCCTGCCACGACAAGACCTATGACAATTCCAAGACCGTCCGCGCCATGGTCCTCGCCCAGGGCTGGGAGATCGGTCAGGACAACGCGCTGATCCGCCCCGAGGGCGTGACGCTGCGGATGGCCGTTCCGACGGAGCTGCTGCCGGTCTGCCCGGTCTGCGGCAGGCCTCTGACCATGAACCTGCGCTCCGACGACCGCTTTGTGGAGGACGAGGGCTGGATGCTGGCCTCCGGCCGGTATTCCGACTTCCTGCAGCGCTGGCAGAGCGGCCGGGTCCTCTATCTGGAGCTGGGCGTGGGCTACAACACCCCGGTCATCATCAAGTACCCCTTCTGGCGGCTGACCGCCCGGAACCCCGCCGCGACCTACGCCTGCATCAACTACGGCGAGGCATCCTGCCCGCGGGAGATCGAGAAGCAGTCTGTCTGCATCGACGGGGACGTCGGAGAGCTGCTGCAGGCGCTGTCATACAAGTCGGATCTCCACACCAGCGGTGTCGAAAAAGATTGACAGCGGCTTCATTTCGCCGTATCATGTGTTCAGACAGCCGAAAAGGAATGGAAATCAGCGGAGGAATTATGGAATATCGAAAAATCGAAGCGTCCCGGATCGGGCAATTATGGGAGCTTCAAAAGGCCTACAAAGCGGAGATCGGGGAAGAGGAACCGGGAGAGCGGGAACGCGCCCGCCTGACTGCCGCCATTCAAAAGGGGCAGATCACCTTCTTCGGAGCGTGGGAGCAAGAGACGCTGATCGGGTGCTGCTCAATCACAGCGGGATTTTCCACCTTTCAATATGCGCCAAGCGGCGTATTTGAGGATTTTTATATCCGTCCGGCGTACAGACACAGGGGAATCGCCCGGGAGCTGGTCCGGTACGCCTATCGGGAGAGCGGCGTCGCTTCCATGACCGTCGGCTGCGCGGATTGTGACCTGCGGATGTATCAGGCGTTGGGCTTCTCCGTTCCGCTGGGAAATTTGCTGGCGTTTGAGGAGGGATAAACGTGCTGCGTGAATGTACGGAAACGGAATTTGAAGCATACGCGGATTTTGCGTATGAACTGGCGCTGGACCCGTCAAAATCCGGCTACCCCAGCTATCGGGACGGAATCAAGACGAAGCAAACGTTCATGGAGCGCTTACACAGGGCCTATGAGCGGGACGACGAGCAGCTCCTGCTGTTTGTGCGCGGCGCCGCGGTCCGGGGCCTGATTCACTATTATTGGATCCCCGAGGACCGCTATCTGCAGACGAACGCCTTCTGCATCCAGGAGGCGACCGAGCAGGCGCTGGCGGAGTTCCTGTCCTTCCTGGGCGAGCGCTTCCCGGGCTACGAGCTGTTTATGGGCTTTCCCGCCGAGAATCAACAGGCGGCGGCGTATCTTTCCGGACACGGCTTCGAATGCATCGAAGACGATTACAACAACACCGCGTTCCTGGACAGGCTTCCTCCCATGCCGGAGGCAAGCGGGGTCCTTCCGGTGAAACAGGAGAACTACGAGCTCTTTCGCAGCCTGCACAGCCGGATCGAGGGAGATATGTACTGGAATTCCGACAGGATCTATGAAAAGCTGGACGACTGGAGCATTCTCTTGAAAGAAACGGACGGGATCGCGCAGGGCGCAGTGTATTACAGGGACTTGGACGACGGCTGGTACGAGATTTTCGGCATCGATATCCGTGGCGAAACGGAGCATCCGGAGCTGTTTCAGGAGCTGCTGTGCGCAGCGATTTCCGACGCCCGGCGCAGGGGCGGCAGATTTATGACCTTCTTCTGCGAGAAGGAGTACCAGCAGACCGCATTGGCCTGCGGCTTCGTGTGCGTAGACAACTATCTGTGCTTCAAAATCCGTCTGGATTGACGGGAGGCTTTCATCGAAGACCCGCCGACGGAGCTTGCGTTCCGCCGGACGAAGCCCCGATGGAATCACGGATTCGGATAAAAGCTCCGCAGCGGTTTGAAAGATCGCTGCGGAGCTTTGTGCTGCGCCGGGCGGGACTGTAGCGCGGGCTGCCAGCCCGCCGTTCTTATCCATTTCAATCCACCCGCTCCGTGGGAGCGGTACGGAGAGGATGGCGGGCTGATAGCCCGCGCTACACGATTTCAATCCGTCCGCCCTATGGAGGGCGGGATGTAGCGGCGAGCATCGCTCGCCACCGCGTCATCCAATTAAAATCACCCGCCCCGTGGGGGGCGGGACGCTATACCCCCTTTCCAAGTCCGATTTCTGATGTGTCTTCGTCAATGATAATCTATGATTATTATACTCCAAAGCAGGAGTATTATCAATGGATTCTGATCGTTATTTCTATTATGCGGCAGTTTAACCAGCAACAGCAAAAAACGCGGCCAGGACGGCGAAACATCACGGAGAAAGGGACTATGATTTTCGGAGCTTGTATGGTATAATCAATCTGAAGCGAAACGACGCGAAAAAACGGGCGCTGACGCGCGGCATTCATGCAAAAGTTCGGCCGGGAGCTTCGGAACTATCTGCTGGACGAGGACAAGATCAACCGCTATCGGGACTACTTCGGCGGACGGCCGGAGACGGTTTTCCGGGCGGAGAACGGCGAGGCCGCGAAGCAGGAGGAGCGGGTGCGGGACGAGCTGAACCGCATCGACGAGCGATTTTTGAACGGGGACGCGGACGGAATCCGGGCGATCCTGGAGGCCGCGGAGCTCGAACCGACGCTGTCCGGGCGAAACCGGCAGCGGATCGTTCTGGAATGTGTGTCCGCGTTGTTCGACCTGCGCAAGGGCGCCGGGCAGGAATGAGGCCTGAAACGGCGGCGCAAGCGGCCGGAGCGGCGCGCGGCTTGAGGAATTGGAAATGGAACAAAGCTATGAATTTTTCTCCCGGCTGATCGGCACGCTGGCGGTGATGTTGCTGGTGGCGGCCTTCGCCGGGAACACCCGGCGCCTGCGGCAATACGTGGGCAAGCGGAAAACCTGGAGCTTCGTCCTGCTGACGGGGCTGCTTGGCGGCCTGTTCGGGGTCTACGGCAATATTTCCGGCGTCGAGCTGAACGGAGCCGTGATCTCCGTGCGGGACGTCGGCCCCATGCTGGGCGGCTTCCTCGGCGGGCCGGTCAGCGGCCTGATCGCCGGCGCCGTCGCGGGCGTCCATCGGCTAATCATGGGCGGGCTCACGGCGGAGGCCTGCGTGGCGGCCACCTGCTCCATCGGCCTGCTCTGCGGGTTGATTTCCGCCCTGCTTCCCCACGCGCTGAAGAAGCTCTCCTGGATCCTGCTGGCAGGCGCGGCCATGGAGTGCCTGCATCTGGGCTTCGTCCTGCTCCTGGTGAAGCCCTTCTCCGCCGCCTGGGAGATCGTCCGGCAGATCGCCATCCCCTTTATTACGGTCAACGCCGCGGGCATCGCCTCCATGATGGGCATTATGCGCTTTGTGGAAAAGCAGCAGGCCATCAGCCTGGAGCGGGAGCGGATGAAGTCGGAGCTGGAGGTGGCCAGCGTGATCCAGCACTCCCTGCTGCCGCCCCTGAGCGAGAAGTATCCGGGCCGGGCGGAGCTGGCGGTCAGCGGCTCCATGCAGGCAGCCCGGGAGGTGGGCGGCGATTTCTACGACGTGTTCTTCGTGGACGCGGACCGGATCGCCTTTCTGATCGGCGACGTCTCCGGCAAGGGCGTCCCCGCGGCGCTCTTCATGGCCGCCTCGAAGGTGACCCTGCAAAACTGCATCCGGGATATCCCAAGCCTCTCCGACGCGCTCCTGACGGCCAATAATTCGCTGGTTGCGCGAAATGAGGCGGACATGTTCGTGACGCTCTGGGCCGCGGTCCTGGACCTGAAAACCGGGAAGCTGCGTTACGCCTGCGCGGGCCACAACCCGCCTGTGCTCATCCGGAACGGGGTCCCGGACTATCTGAAATCGCCGGTCTGCCTGGTGCTGGCCTGCCTGGAGGACACGGTCTACCCGGAAACGGAGCTCCAGCTGCAGCCGGGGGACGCGCTGTTCCTGTATACCGACGGCGTCACGGAGGCGAGCGACGGGGAGAACGAGCTTTACGGCGGCGAGCGCCTGCTGGCCTGCCTGCAGGACTGCGCGGACGCCGACGTGCAGGCGATTCCGGAGAAGGTACAAAAATCCGTGGAGGCCTTCGTTCGGGACCGCGAGCAGTTCGACGATATCACCATGCTCTGCGTGAAGTGGAAATAATCTGGTTTTCCGCCGCTTTCGGCGCGAAGAGGCCGAAACGCCCCGGGAACGCGGCGAAGGAAGAGGAAACGCGATGGAATATTTGGTGTTGGGCCTCTTCTGCGGGGCCCTGGTCCTGGGGATCGTGCTGGAGATCTCCATGCTCTGGGCCCTGGGCCTGGGGCTGGCGCTGTTCTGGTTTTACGGGCGGCGGAAGGGCTTTTCCTGGCGAGCGCTGGCGGCCATGACCTGGGAGGGCGTGGCCACGGTCTGGAAGATCCTGCTGACCTTCCTGCTGATCGGCGTCATGACCGCCCTCTGGCGGGCGGCGGGGACGGTGCCGGTGATCGTCAGCGCCGCGGCGGGGCTGATCCGGCCGGAAATCTTCCTGCTGATGAGCTTCCTGCTGAACTGCGGCCTCTCGGTGCTGACCGGGACCTCCTTCGGCACCGCCGCCACCATGGGCGTGATCTGCGCCGCCATGGGGACGGCCATGGGGGTCTCCCCTGCTCTCACCGGCGGCGCCATCCTCTCGGGGGTCTTCTTCGGGGACCGCTGCTCCCCCGTTTCCACCTCCGCGCTGCTGACGGCGGCGGTGACGGAGACGAATATCTATGACAACATCCGGGGCATGCTCCGCACGGCCCTGGTCCCCTTCCTGCTGGCCTGCGGAATCTACGGGCTGCTGGGCCTGGCGGTTCGGGGCGGCGGCGCGGGCCTCGACCTGCGGGCGGTCTTTGCCCGCAGCTTCCGGCTCCACTGGACGGCCCTGCTGCCCGCGGCGATGATCCTGGCCCTGGCGGCCTTCCGGGTCAACGTGCGGATCGCCATGACGGCCAGCATCCTGGCGGCGGTCCCGGTCTGCCTCTTCGTCCAGAGGCTCCCGCTGGAGGAGGTCCTGCTGGCGGCGCTGCGGGGCTTCACCCCGACGGACCCGGAGGCCGCGAAGCTGGTCAGCGGCGGCGGGGTCCTGTCCATGCTGAACGTCAGCGCCATCGTCTGCATTTCCTCCTCCTATTCGGGGCTCTTTCAGAAAACGGGCCTGCTGGACGGCTGCAAGCGGGGCGTGGCCCGGCTCTGCGGGCGGGTGGGCCGCTATCCGGGAACCCTTCTGAGCTCCGTTCCGGCGGGCATGGTGGCCTGCAACCAGACCCTGGCGATCCTGCTGACGGCCCAGCTCTGCCGGGAGCAGTACGCGGACCGAAAGGCCCTGGCCCTGGATCTGGAGGACTCGGCGGTGATTACCTCTCCCCTGATCCCCTGGTGCATTGCCGGCGCCGTTCCCCTGGCCATGGTGGGGGCGCCGCTGATGGCGCTGCTGACAGCCTTCTACCTCTGGCTGATCCCCCTCTGCCGGACGCTGCAGAGCTGCCGGGGGAAGCGGCGGCGGGAAGGAAGCGCGCCAAAAGAATGAGAAAACGGCGGACCAAAAAGCAATTCGTGCTTTTCGGTCCGCCGTTTTGCGGCTGTTTGCTTATCCGAAGTTCCGTTTGAGCTTGTCGAAGAAGGATTTGCGCTTGGGCTGGGCCTTTTCGGTGGCTGCCTCGAACTGATGCAGCAGGTCCTTCTGCTCTTTGTTGAGTCTGGTGGGGGTCTCCACCACCACGGTGACGTACTGGTCGCCCCGGTTCTTGTAGCCCACGTAGGGGATGCCCTTGCCCTTGAGCCGGAAGGTGGTGCCGGTCTGGGTCCCCTCGGGGACGTTGTAGCGCACCTTGCCGTCCAGGGTCGGCACCTCGATGTCGGCGCCGCAGGCCGCCTGACAGAAGGAGATGGGCATTTCGCAGAGCACGTCGGCGCCCCGGCGCTGGAAGATCTCGTGGGGCTTGATCCGCACGTTGACGATCAGATCGCCGTTGGGGCCGCCGTTGGCGCCGGCGCTGCCCTGACCCTGGATCTGGAAGGCCTGATCGTCGTCGATGCCGGCGGGCACGTCCACGGTCTGACGGTGGGAGCGCTTGATGCGGCCCTTGCCCTTGCAGCGGGAGCAGGGGCTCTTGATGAGCTTGCCCTTGCCGCCGCAGGTGGGACAGGCGGCGGTGGACTGCATGGTCATGCCCATGAAGCTCTGGGTGGTGCGGACCTGGCCGCTGCCCCGGCACTGGGGGCAGGTCTCGGGCTGGGTGCCTTCGGCGCAGCCGGAGCCGTGGCACTGGTCGCAGGTCTCGATGCGGGAGACGTTGATCTCCTTCTTGCAGCCGAAGGCCGCCTCTTCAAAGCTGACCTCCACCTGGGCCACCACGTTCTCGCCCCGGGCGGCCCGGGTGCCGCCGCCGCTGCGGCTGCGGCCGCCGCCGAAGAAGTCGCCGAAGATGTCGCCCAGGTCTCCGAAGCCGGAGAAGCCGCCGAAGCCGCCCCCGAAGGGGCTGCCCTGCTGGGCGCTGAAGTTGGGGTCCACGCCGGCGAAGCCGTACTGATCGTAGAGCTGCCGCTTCTCCTGGTTGGACAGGACCTCGTAGGCCTCGTTGATCTCCTTGAACTTCGCCTCCGCGTCGGCCTCATGGTTCACGTCCGGGTGGTATTTGGCCGCCAGCTTGCGGTAGGCCTTCTTGATCTGGTCCGCTGCGGCGTTCTTCTCCACGCCCAGGACCTCGTAGTAATCTCTCTTGTTTTCGTTTGCCATGTATCTCACCTCACTGGTGAAGAATAGGCAATAGTTGAATAGGCATTAGGCAATAGGAGTACGAAATCGCCGTTTTCTCCTATTGCCTATTGCCTGATGCCTATTGCCTCAACTTAGTCCTTCACTTCCTCAAAGTCGGCGTCGACGACGCCGTCGTCGGGCTTGCCGCCGTTGAAGCCGCCGCCGGGATTGCCGTTGAAGCCGCCGTTGGGGCCGGCGCCGGGGTTAAAGCCGCCGTTGGGGTCGCCCTGGGGGGCGGACTGCTTGTAGAGCTTCTCAGCCACGGGGTAGAAGGCCTTGTTGGTCTCCTCAATGGCGGCCTTGATGGCGGCCACGTCCGTGCCCTTGTTGAGCTCGCGCAGGTGCTCGATGGCGGCCTGGATGGGGGCCTTCTCGCTGTCGCTGACCTTGTCGCCCAGCTCGTTCAGGGTCTTCTCGATCTGATAGGCGGTCTGGTCGGCCTCGTTGTGGGTGTCGGCCTCTTCCTTGCGGGCCTTGTCCTCGGCGGCGAACTGCTCAGCCTCGCGGACGGCCTTGTCGATGTCCTCCTTGGAGAGGTTGGAGGAGGCGGTGATGGTGATGTTCTGCTCCTTGCCGGTGCCCAGGTCCTTGGCGGAGACGTTCACGATGCCGTTGGCGTCGATGTCGAAGGAAACCTCGATCTGAGGGACGCCGCGGGGGGCCGGAGCGATGCCGCTGAGCTGGAAGCGGCCCAGGGTCTTGTTGTAGGCAGCCATCTCGCGCTCGCCCTGCAGGACGTGGACCTCCACGGAGGTCTGGCCGTCGGCGGCGGTGGAGAAGATCTGCTTCTTGTTGACGGGGATGGTGGTGTTGCGCTCGATCAGCTTGGTGAACACGCCGCCCATGGTCTCAATGCCGAGGCTCAGCGGGGTGACGTCCAGCAGCAGCAGGTCCTTCACGTCGCCGGTCAGCACGCCCGCCTGGATGGCGGCGCCCATGGCCACGCACTCGTCGGGGTTGATGCCCTTGAAGCCTTCCTTGCCGGTGATCTTCTTCACGGCCTCCTGGACCGCGGGGATTCTGGAGGAGCCGCCCACCAGCAGGACCTTGCTCAGGTCGCTGGGCTGCAGGCCGGCGTCGGACATGGCCTGGCGCACGGGGCCCATGGTGGCCTCCACCAGATGGGCGGTCAGCTCGTTGAACTTGGCCCGGGTCAGGGTGACGTTCATGTGCTTGGTGCCGTTGGCGTCGGCGGTGATATAGGGCAGGTTGATCTCCGTGGACATGACGCCGGAAAGCTCAATCTTGGCCTTCTCGGCGGCTTCCTTCAGCCGCTGCATGGCCACCTTGTCGCGGCTCAGGTCGATGCCGTCGCTCTTCTTGAACTCGGAGACCAGGTAGTTGATGATGTCGTTGTCGAAGTCGTCGCCGCCCAGATGGGTGTTGCCGGCGGTGGAGAGGACCTCCACCACGCCGTCGCCGATGTCCAGGATGGACACGTCGAAGGTGCCGCCG
>JAFYAB010000043.1 GCA_017540945.1 Oscillospiraceae bacterium
CCCACACCGTAGGGGCGCTCATCGAGCGCCCGCCCGAGCTTACAGCCTCCCAGTTCTGTCATTGCGAGCCAGTGACCGATGTCACTGGCGTGGCAATCCGTTTCCCCTTACGTTTCGATCATCGCCTGCGTTGCGTTTTATGGCAGGCTGGCATGCCAGCCCGAGGCAGAAACCTTCCGGATCTGTCATTCTGCCTTGCCCTGAGCGTAGTCGAAGGGGCAGCGAAGAAACCGTCTCCTCTTTGCGTTTGATCATCACCGGCGTTGCGTTTTACGTAACGTCGGCATACCTCCGGCGGCCCTCTTTCTTGTCCCGGCAAGAAAGAGGGGAAAGAACCGGCCGGGGAGAGGGAAGATTCCGAATCTCTCCCCTCTCCCCGGACTCCTCTCCTCATTCAAACGGCCAAAAGGGGTCGTCCCCCTTTTGGAAAACCCCGTGGAATCCTCCTCGCGGTTGTGTACAATTGTTATGTTAATGGGTTCTGTTTCATAAATATCAAAAAGCGAATGACGGAGGCACGTTTTCAGTGTCTCCGTCATTCGCGTTCTATTTCTACGATCTCATTCGGCGTACAGTCCAGAATCCGACATAACCGACTGAGGGTGATCATAGTGATGTTCCGGCCCTTTTTCAGGGAGTCCAGCGTCCGATTGTCAATGCCGCCCTTGAGCAGTTGATACTGCGTGACACCCTTCTCCGCCATCGTTTTCCATAACGGTCCATAGTTGAACATCGAAATCACCACCATTACTAAACTACTGCAATTATATGGTGAATTCCGTAAAATATATATTGTGATTATCGTCACAATATGATATAATGGGAATAAGCATCGAAGGAGGTTGTGCCTGTGGAAAAAGAATACTTCATTGACACCCTGTTTGACCTGATCAATGAGAGCAACGCGCTGGAAGCAGATTTGCAAGACGTTCGTGCTGATCGTGAGGGGCTTACAATTACAATGAAAGACGGAACGGTTTTCATTTTGAAGTTGGCCTGATATTTTAGGAAAATGTATTGCTATTATTACGTGACTTTGGTACAATAATCATGCCAAACAAACTCAATATGTACTGCTATAAGTTTGCGCTCCCTCGGAAAAAGCGCAGGCTCTAATCCGCGTGCTTATAGCAGTAAAACGGGTTTGTTTGGCGACAGAGGAGCTGTGCGTTTTTCGGTGCGCAGCTCAAACACCACACTTCTATGGAGGATTATAATGAAAAAAAGACTGTTCGCGACATTTTTGGTTTTTACTCTGTTGATGGTATCTTTTCCGGTTACAGTAAACGCTGCCACAAGCCTTACTTCACCGCCGTATGCAAACGTCGAATACTCGTACACAACTAGCACTCCAGCGGGAACCATCCGTTATATATCTCAAATCACATCAAGCGGTTACTTTAACTGGAATTATTGGCCAGGGAATAGTTTTGGCGGATATTCAGCGCCTGGCACCGAATGTGGTACGGCATCCATTTCTATGGCGCTTTCCTATATTGGAATTAATAAAACGCCCTATGATATTCTTATGGCCCATAATGGATATACTCATTTTGGGGACAACTGGGGCGGAGCCACATCCTCCAGCCCGTCTCTATCTACTGCAATCAGTAATTATGTTAATGGAAATTGCAAGTATAGTCCGCCAATAATCCATCTGCCTACCTATACAAGCGCAGGTCATTATGTGATCATAGCGGGCCAAATATCATCCTCGCAATATGCAATCATTGATCCGGCCCAGAATTCAGTTGGAACGATGTCCATAAGCGGAACAAATTGGACTTACAATGGAAAGTCGGGCAGTATTGATCAAGTTTATCAGTATTATAATGCTTCGGCGGAAAATACTTATCAAATTAACATAAACGCTAATGGCGGTACTGCAAGCACAACATCTTTAAGTGTAGCTTACGGGCAAAAATGTAACCTGTCGATTTGGTATGCGTCCAGGAATGGGTACGGCCTCCAGGGTTGGAATCTTTATCGTCCAGCGGACGGCAAGTGGTTTGTTGGAGGAGTCGGTTGGTTAACCGAATCCGAGATTAGTGCAAATGGATACACGAAACAGGTGTACATACCTGACCTTTCTATGACCTTGGATTATTCCTGGTTTACAAATGCAAGTTCTTCAAATATATCTTCATTTACCTTTTATGCGGTTTGGAATAAGAATTACACCATTTCAATAAATGCGAATGGAGGTACGGTAAACCAATCACCCTTTATTGTTGCGTTCGGGCAGAATTGTAATCTTTCACCAACGTTTGTATCAAGAAGCGGCTATATTCTAAACGGATGGAATCTTTACCGCCCTGCTGATGGCAAATGGTATGTCGGCGGGGTCGGCTGGATGACCATAGATGAAATCAATGCTAATGGTTATACAAAAGGCCTCTATCCGACTAACCTATCTATGACATTGGATACAACATGGTTGACGAGCAGCTTATCTTCATCGGTTAATTCGTTTACATTTTATGCTGTATGGGAAACCGCGCCAACTATGACAGTAACGTTTAACGCAAATGGGGGCAGCGTATCGCCAACCAGTAAGACAGTAACATACGGTTCTGCGTATGGAACTTTGCCCACGCCTACGTGCACGTATTACAGCTTTGACGGCTGGTATACTTCTGCTTCCGGGGGAAGCAAGGTCACAGCTTCTACAACGGTTACCGCAACGTCCAACCATACGCTGTATGCTCATTGGACTCACGTATGTGCAAACGGACACAATTACAGTTACGCCGTTACCACAGCGCCGACAACCTCTTCAACCGGCGTCCTGACCGGCACCTGTTCCCGCTGCAATGGCACCACCACCGTCACGCTGCCAAAGCTGAGCACGACGGATTACAACTATTCCGTCGTAACGGCGGCGACCTGTACGGCCAACGGTACGGGCCGTTACACCTGGAAAACCACGACTTACGGCACATTCTCCTTCGATGTGACAATTCCGAAAACAGGCCACAGCTATGCGGATACCATGACCCCGCCCACCTGTACGGCCCAGGGCTATACGACCCACACCTGCTCCCTCTGCGGCGACAGCTATCGGGATTCCTATACAAATGCCCTCGGTCATGCCTGGGACAACGGCGTAATAACCAAGCCAGCCACCGCGACGGAGGACGGCGTCAGGACCTATACCTGCACCCGCTGCGGCGCGACCCGGACGGAGAAGATCCCGAAAACGGGCCTGGTCAACCCCTTTGAGGACGTAAAAGAAGGCAAATACTATTACGACGCCGTCCTCTGGGCCTATTATCACGATCCCCAGATCACCGGCGGAACGGATGAGACGCATTTCTCCCCGAACAAAACCTGTACCCGGGAGCAAATCGTGACCTTCCTGTGGAAGGCCAAGGGCGCGCCGGAGCCGACGATGACGTTCAATCCTTTTACGGACGTGAAGGAGAGCAAGTATTATTATAAGGCCGTGCTTTGGGCAGTCCAGAACGGCATCACCGGCGGCGTCGGCGACGGCAAATTCGGCGTCGGCCAGCCCTGCACCCGGGAGCAGGCCGTGACCTTTCTCTGGAAGGCCTGCGGCTCGCCGGAGCCCACGACCACGGAGAATCCCTTCACCGACGTCAAGGAAGGCAAGTACTATTACAAGGCTGTTCTGTGGGCGGTGGAGAACGGGATCACCGGCGGCACCAGCGCGGACAAGTTCGGCGTGGGTAAGACCTGTACCCGCGCCCAGATCGTGACCTTCCTCTACAAGGCCCTGGGGGAATAGAGACGAAATAAGAATCACAGGCGTCGGAAACGGCGCCTGTTTCTTTTCTTCAAACTTTGCTTCCGAAGTTTTTACAAAAAGTTCACCGATTTCCGGGATCCTGCGGTATAATAATAGAGAATCATGAGAGAAATCGCACAACGCGAGGAAGACGGGAAAGAAGAGAGGAGACTTTTTCATGGCAATCAAAATCCTGATCGTGGAGGACGACAACAACATTGCCGATCTGCTGCGGCTTTATCTGGAAAAGGAAAACTACGAGGTGGCAATCGCCTCGGACGGGGGCAAGGGCGTGGAGCTGTTCCGGCGCTTTCAGCCGGATCTGGTGCTGCTGGATCTGATGCTGCCCGTTCTGGACGGCTGGGGCGTCTGCCGCACCATCCGGGCCGAATCCAAGACCCCTGTCATTATGCTCACCGCCAAGGGGGAGCTGGACGACAAGGTCAACGGCCTCAAGCAGGGCGCCGACGACTACATCACCAAGCCCTTTGAGATGCAGGAGCTCCTGGCCCGGATCGAGGCGGTGCTGCGCCGGGCGGGCACCGCTCCGGAGAAGAACAGCAAGCGCCTGGTCTTCGACAAGCTCATCATCGACATGGACTCCTTCGAGCTCACCGTGGACGGCAAGAAGATCCCCACGCCCCCCAAGGAGATGGAGCTGCTCTACCACCTGGCCTCCACCCCCAATCGGGTCTACCAGCGCAACAAGCTGCTGGACGAGGTCTGGGGCTTCGACTATTTCGGCGACACCCGCACCGTGGACGTCCACATCAAGCGCCTGCGGGAAAAGCTGGAGGGCGTCTCCGATCAGTGGTCCCTGAAGACCGTCTGGGGCGTAGGCTACAAGTTTGAGGTGGTATAAGCCGTGAAACGCAGCTTTGGCGGGCAGATGGCCCTCACCGTCTGCCTGATCTTCCTGATGCTGATCCTGATGTCCACCGCCACCCAATATCTCTACCGGCGGCTGACGGTGGACATGCTGGCCGATGACGTGAAGGCCTCCGCCTCCGCCGCCGGCAGCATGATGGAGCTGCTGGGATCCGACAACGGCCGCGGCCGTCAGCAGCTCTGCATCCAGCTGGACTACACCGCCCGGGCCACCGGCAACGACACCGTGGTCTGCGACGAAAACGGGACCATCACCGCCTGCTCCTGCGGTCTGCAGAACTGTGAGCACCTGGGCTGGCAGTTCGACCGCCAGCTGCTGGACGAGATCCCGGCGGAGGGAGCTCTGTTTCGGGACAGCCTGCACATCGGCTGCTACGGGGAGCTGCGCATGGCGGCCCTGTGCCGGGTCCAGACCCGGGAGGGAGGGCTGCGCTACGTGGTGAGCTCCCGCTCCGCCGCCGCGGTGAACCAGCGGCTCAGCGAGGCCATCCGGGCCAACGTGCTGGTGGTGCTCCTGGTGATGCTGCTGGCGGTGCCCGTGGTCTGGTTCATCACCCAGCGGCAGATGAAGCCCATCAAGCAGATGACCGCCGCCGCCCGGCGCATGGCCCACGGCCAGATGGACGTCCGGGTGGACGCCGACGATACCGACACCGCGGAGCTCAACGAGCTGGCCCTGGCCTTCAACAACATGGCCCAGGCCCTGGCGAAGTCCGAGCAGAAGCGGCAGGAGTTCGTGGCCAACGTGAGCCACGAGCTCAAGACCCCCATGACCACCATCTCCGGCTACATGGACGGCATGCTGGACGGGACCATTCCCCCGGAGCAGCAGCCCAAGTACATGGAGATCATCTCCGGAGAGGTCAAGCGCCTGTCCCGGCTGGTGCGCTCCATGCTGGAGGTTTCCCGGATCCAGGACCAGGGCATCCCCCCCGAGCGAAAGCGGAGCTTCGATCTCTGCCAGACCGTGGGGGAGGTGCTGCTGAGCTTCGAGCAGAAGATCAACGGCAAGGGCCTGGAGGTGGAGACCGAGCTGCCGGACCAGGGCGCCCGGACCTTCGCCGACCCCGACGCCATCACCCAGGTGGTCTACAACCTCATCGACAACGCCGTGAAGTTCTGTCCCGAGGGCGGGACCCTGGGGCTGAAAATTGCCCAGACCAAGGGGGGGAAGTACCTGGTCTCGGTGTCCAACACCGGCGCCGGCATCCCCGCCGACGAGCTGCCCCTGGTCTTTGAGCGCTTCCACAAGACGGACAAGAGCCGTTCCGCCGACCGGGAGGGCTGGGGCCTGGGCCTCTATATCGTCAAGACCATTATCATGAGCCACGAGGAGGATATCTACGTCACCAGCCGCGACGGCGTGACGGAGTTCTCCTTCACAATGCCGAAAGCGGCCAATCCGTAGCGGCGCACAGTGTGCGCCATCCGCGGGCGAAATGGCTGTTCACGGCGCAGAGCTTGCGCCGCTGCACCCTGACTCCCCCCAAAAAAGAAGGTGACACAATGGATGACAAACGGACTCCGATGGAGGCCGAGGTGCAGGAGCTGCCGCCCCGGCGGGAGGCGGCCTGCCCCGAGGATTTCTACGGCACCGCGGCCAAGCCCCGTCCCCGGCGCAGCCATACCTGGGCCTGGATCCTGATGGGCCTGGCGGTCATCGCGGCTTGCACCGCCGGCGTGGTGGCGGCCCTGTCCCACGTCCGTGTGGACACCAGCAGCGGCGGCTGGCGGCTGGCTCTGCGGGAGTCGGAGGAGACCCAGGCCGGGGAGGACCCGGTGCGGAGCCTGGCGGTGCCCGACGGGCAGCGCTATGTCCCCGCCGGCGACAGCGCCGAGGGTGCCGTGGGGCTGGAGCTGGACAACAGCGCCGCAGCGACCCTGGACCCCGCGGAAATCTATCGGCGGGCGGAGCCCTCCGTGGTCTGCGTCCAGGTGGACAGCTATTATGGCACGGAAATCTGCTCCGGCGTGGTGCTGAGCGCCGACGGCTATATCCTCTCGGCCACCGAGGGCCTGAGCAACGCCGCCTCCGTCACCGTCAGCTTCTCCGACGGCCGCAGCTATTCCGCCCGGCGGGTGGGAGAGGAACGGAGCACCGGCCTATGTCTGCTGAAGGTGGAGGCCGCGGGGCTGCAGCCCGCCGTCTTCTGCGGCGGCGAGCCGCAGGTGGGCCAGAGCGCCTGGTGCGTCTGCAACCCCTACGGCAGCCAGCTCCCCAACGTCTTCATTGAGGGCATGCTCTCCGCCCGGCGGACCATGAGCCTGGGGGACGGGAGCTTCACCCTGCTGCAGTTCTCCGGTCAGCTCCGGAGCCCGGGCAGCGGCTGCCCCATCCTGGACGGTCAGGGCCGGGTGCTGGGACTCAGCACCCATGTGGGCAGACAGTTCAGCTCCGGCGAGGAGCCCTGCTTCGCCATCGCCGCCGGGGATCTGGCCCGGGTCGTGGCGGCCTTCGCCGACACGGCGGCCCGGGACCGCTGCTGGCTGGGTCTGGAGGTGGAGGACATTCCCGAGGAATACGTGGCCCTTTACGGCTTCCCCGGCAGTCTCTGGATCGACGAGGTGGCGGCGGGCACCGCTCCCTACGGGGTGTTGTACCAGTATGACGTGATCACCGCCGTAGACGGGACCGAGGTCCGCAGCGCGGCGGAGTTCGATCAGGTCCTGGCCGCCCACAAGTCCGGCGACCGGGTCCGGCTGACGATCTTCCGCAGCGGAAAATGGTATACGATCCTCCTGCCGGTGCTGGCGCGGTAGACCCTGCAAGGCAGATCCGGGCGAAGCTCCCGTTCACGGAGCTTCGCCCTTTCGCATACACTGGGGCGAAAGGTGGTGCGCAAGATGGATCTGCAAACGGAACAGGCGGTCTGGAGCCGGGTGAAGGCGCCCGGCGGCGTGAGCGCGGAGGAGGCCGTCCTGCCGGAGCGGCTGGAGGCCCTGATCCTGGAGGAGGGGAGTCTTGCCCGGTTCCTCCGGAGCCTGGCGCCCCGGCTGCGGGGCCCCCAAAAGGCGGAGCTGCAGCGGATCGCGGCCCGGAACGAGAGCAGGGCCCGGTCTCTGACGACCCTCCACTATCTGCTGACAGGCCGCCGGCTGCGGCTGCGGCCGCCCCGGCCGTCCAGGCCCGGACCCCTGCCGGAGGCCCTGCGGGAGGCGTGCCTGCAAATGCGGCAGTGCGTCCGGGCCTATGAAGCGCTGGAGAAAGAGTTTTCCGCTTTTGAGGAGGATTTCGCTCGATATTCCAACCAGAGCCGAACCGACGCCCGCGGACTGACGGCGTTTCTGGAGCAGCAGCTCCGCGTGGGACAGGAGCTTTGACGATTCGGATTTGGCGCGCCGAAGGCGCGACCCGTAGGGGCCGATGCCCACATCGGCCCTATCCCGTATCGGTGTGAGGGCCGATGTGGGCATCGGCCCCTACGAATGATCCCGCCAAATCCCGATTTTGTAAAAACTTTCCAAACAGGCGAAATAAAGCTTTTTTTATGAGAAAAAATATGATATAATATACCGAAACGACTGAACACCTGATCCGGAACGGATCACCAGAAAGGAATTACCATGGGACTGATCACCAAATTGTTCGGAACCACCTCGGAACGGGAGGTCAAGAAGCTCCGTCCCATCGTGGATCAAATCGAGGCCCTCGAGCCCGCATACAAGGCCCTGTCCGACGAGGCGCTCCGGGCCAAGACCGCGGAGTTCAGGGAGCTGCTGGCCAAGGGAAAGAGCCTGGACGATATCCTGCCGGACGCCTTCGCCGCGGTCCGGGAGGCCGCCTGGCGGGTTCTCGGCATGCGGCCCTACCGGGTCCAGCTCATCGGCGGCATCATCCTCCACCAGGGACGCATCGCCGAGATGAAGACCGGCGAAGGCAAGACCCTGGTGGCCATCCTGCCCGCCTACCTGAACGCGCTGGCGGGGGAGGGCGTCCACATCGTCACCGTCAACGACTACCTGGCCAAGCGCGACTCCGAGTGGATGGGCAAGGTCTACCGCTACATGGGTCTCCGGGTGGGCCTCATCGTCCATGATATGAACGCCGGCGAGCGCAGGAAGGCCTACGCCGCCGACATCACCTACTGCACCAACAACGAGCTGGGCTTCGACTACCTGCGGGACAATATGGCCCTGTACAAGAAGGATCAGGTCCAGCGGGGCCACGCCTTCGCCATCGTGGACGAGGTGGACTCCATCCTGATCGACGAGGCCCGGACCCCCCTGATCATTTCCGGCAAGGGCGACGAGAGCTCCAAGCTCTACGAGATGGCGGACTTCTTTGTCTCCCGGCTGAAGAAAAAGGTCTACGCCACCACCGACGACAAGCAGACCCACGACGACGACGACTGCGACTACTACGTGGACGAGAAGGACCGCTCGGTCCAGCTCACCGCCGCCGGCATCAAGAAGGCGGAGCAGTATTTCAATGTGGAGAACCTGGCGGACATGGAGAACTCCACCCTGTCCCACCACATCAACCAGGCCATGCGGGCCCGGGGCATCATGAAGCGGGACGTGGACTATGTGGTGAAGGAGGGCCAGGTCATCATCGTGGACGAGGCCACGGGCCGTCTGATGTACGGCCGCCGCTACAACGAGGGTCTGCATCAGGCCATCGAGGCCAAGGAAGGCGTCCAGGTGGAGAGCGAGAGCAAGACCCTGGCCACCATCACCTTCCAGAACTTCTTCCGCCTGTACCACAAGCTCTCCGGCATGACGGGCACCGCCATGACGGAGCAGGAGGAGTTCAACGGGATCTACGCCCTGGACGTGGTGGAGATCCCCACCAATAAGCCCGTCATCCGCATCGACAACCCCGACGTGGTCTACAAGACCGAGCCCGGCAAGCTCCGGGCCGTCATCCGTCAGATCATCGAATGCCACGCCAAGGGCCAGCCGGTGCTGGTGGGCACCATCTCCATCGAGAAGTCCGAGCTGCTGTCCAAGCTGCTGAAGCGGGAGAACATCCCCCACGTGGTCCTGAACGCCAAGTTCCACGAGAAGGAGGCCGAGATCGTGGCCCAGGCCGGCAAGCTGGGCGCCGTGACGATCTCCACCAACATGGCGGGCCGCGGCACCGATATTGTCCTGGGCGGCAACCCCGAGTACATGGCCCTGGCGGACCTCCGCAAGCGGGAGGACATGACCGAGGAGCTGCTGATGGAGGCCAACGCCTATTCCGAGACCACGGACCCCGCCATCCTGGCGGTCCGGGCGGATTTCGACAAGCTCTATCATCAGTATAAACAGATCACCGACGCCGAGGCCGAGCGGGTCAAGGCCGTGGGCGGCCTCTTCATCGTGGGCACCGAGCGCCACGAGTCCCGCCGCATCGACAACCAGCTCCGCGGCCGTTCCGGCCGTCAGGGCGACCCCGGCGAGAGCCGCTTCTACCTGTCCCTGCAGGACGACGTCATGCGGCTCTTCGGCTCCGAGCGCATCATGGGCATGATGGAGTCCCTGGGCATCGACGAGGACACCCCCATCGACGCCAAGATCCTCTCCGGCGCCATTGAGAACGCCCAGAAGACCGTGGAGAGCCGCAACTACCAGGCCCGTAAGAACGTCCTGGAATACGACGACGTGATGAACACCCAGCGCAAGGTCATCTATGAGCAGCGCATGCAGGTGCTCAACGGCGAGGACCTGCAGAAGAACATTGAGGCCATGATGCGCTACATCGTGGATTCCGAGGTGGAGAACAGCTTCGGCCAGTCCAACTATGTGGAGGACGCCGCCCAGATGCGGGAGCTGATCGGCCAGTTCGAGGGCAGGTATTTCGCCCCCGGCGCCTGGCTCCCCACCCGGGAGGAGATCGACAAGCTGGAGAAGAAGGACGTGAAGGACCATCTCTACCGGCTCATGCGGGAGGCCTACGCCGCCAAGGAGGCCGAGTACGGCAGCCCCACCATGCGGGAGCTGGAGCGGGTCATCACCCTGCGGGTGGTGGACGAGTACTGGATGGACAACATCGACGCCATGACCGATCTGCGCCAGGGCATCTCCCTGCGCTCCTACGGCCAGGCGGACCCGGTGGTGGAGTACAAGCGCGAAGGCTACGCCATGTTTGAGGGCATGATCAACGCCATCAAGGAGGAGACGGTCCGCCGTCTGTTCTCCGTCCGCATCCGCAGCGACAAGGACATGGAGCGCAAGAAGGTGGCCACCGTCACCGGCACCGGCGGCGGAGACAAGACCGTCAAGCGCCAGCCCGTGGTGAAGAAGGTCAAGATCGGCCCCAACGACCCCTGCCCCTGCGGCTCCGGCAAGAAGTACAAGAAGTGCTGCCGGGACAAGGACCTGGGACGTGTGGCAAGTGACAATTGACAAGTAGGGGCCGATGCCCACATCGGCCAGCCCCCCGTAGGGGCCGATGCCCACATCGGCCCGCCCCCCGTAGGGGCCGATGCCCACATCGGCCCATCCCCGTAGGGGCCGATGCCCACATCGGCCCGCCTGTAGCGCGGGCAATCTGCCCGCAAATCCCTACCGCAGGGGCCGAACTCGGAGAGTCACGAATGTATGCACACATCGGCCCGCCCGCAGCAGCGCACATTGTGCGCCACACCCCCCGTCGCCCCGCCCGTGGGTTGCGATAAGTGGAGGACTCTATGAATTTGAAAAAAAGCCTGCGCGCTGCGTTCGGGAAGGTCCCCAATCCCTTCTATTTTGACGGGGATATGAACTATATCCGCGCCTACTATGATTATCGAAGGGACAACGAGCTGGACGAGTTCTTGATTGACGAGATCACCTGGTCAGATCTCGATCTGGATCGGGTGTTCAAGCGCATCAACCCCAAACGCTGCACCTCCGGAGAACAGTACCTCTACTATATGCTGCGCAGCCCCGCGGTTGACGCGAAGCGCTACGAAGAACGAAAGCAACTGATCGATTACGCCCAGGCCGATCCCGAGCGCCGCCTGAAGACGGAAAGTATTCTGGCCCGGCTGGGCTGTTCCAGACGGGCGGATCTGTGTCGGGCTTTTTCTCCCGCCCGGCACGGGATCGGCTTGCTCCTGGTCTATCTTCTGTTTGTGCTGGCGTTGATCGGCACATGCGTCTATGCGGCAATCGGAAGTGGGGTAGAACGCTTCTATCCGCTTTTTGGTTCCCTGCTGCTCAACTGCTATATCCATGAGTTTGGAAAGCGCCGCTCCCAGCGGGACTACGACACAGTGAACTATGTGGTCAACATGGTTTTTGCGATGCGGCGGCTCCGCAAGCTCCGCGACTCGGCGCTGGACGAGCAGATGAAGCCGGCCTATGAGAGCCTGGACCGTCTGCAGGCGGTGATTCGCACAGGCGGCGTCTCTACCGGCATGGACAGCGGCGGCCTGCAGGACGCGATTTTGATGGTTACGCTGCTGGATCTGATCACATACGAGTTTCTGAAAAATAAACTGGGTCGTTGTCACGACGATGTGTTTACGATCCACGAATACCTGGGCCGTATGGACGCGGCCATCTCCATCGCCTCTTACCGGGCCAGCCTTGCGTCCTATGCAGAGCCGGTTTTGCACTTCACCCCGGGAAAAAAGCGCTTTGTGGACGGCGTGGCCCTGCTGCATCCCCTGCTGGACGATCCTGTGGCAAACGATTGCGTGACGGAGCGCCCGATCCTGATCACCGGCTCCAACGCCTCCGGCAAATCCACCTATCTGAAAACAGTGGCTCTGGCCGCGCTGATGGCGCAGAGCATTTGTACAGTCCTGGCAGAACGCTATGAGGCCACGGCCTTCCGCATCTACACTTCCATGGCGCTGCAAGGCGACCTGCTGGCAGGGGAGAGCTACTACATCGTGGAAACGAAGTCTCTGAAACGCATTCTGGACGCGGCGGAGGAAGCATCGCCCATTTTATGCGTCGTGGACGAGGTGCTGCGGGGAACAAACACCGTGGAACGCATCGCGGCCTCCAGTGAGGTGCTGCGGGCCATGGCGGACGACGGCCTGCTGTGTCTGGCCGCTACCCATGATATTGAGTTGTGCGAGCTCTTGCAGGACGGCTTCGATCTCTATCACTTTGAGGAACAGGTGGGCGAGAACGAGATGCTGTTCGACTATGTGATCCGTTCCGGAAAAGCGAGCTCCCGCAACGCGATCAATTTGTTGCAGCTCATCGGCTTCGATCAGCACATTGTGGATCGCGCCCACCAAAAAGCCAGCCGCTATCTGGAAACAGGGGAGTGGAGGGCGTGAAAAAGTCCTCTTTCGGAGGTAGTAGCTATGTTCTGTCGTGAAATCGACCTTTCTCAGTCTCCGCGCAAGGCGCATTTTAACCATTTCCGGCACTTGCCGAATCCCCATGTGGGCGTGACGGTGGACGTGGACGTGACGGAGCTTGTGGAGCACTGCAGGGCGGAGGGCTGGTCCTTCTACCTGGCCTTTATCCGTGTGGCGGCCCTGGCGGCCAACGCCGTGCCGGAGCTGCGGCGGCGGTTCCGCGGGGAGGGGATCGTGGAGTATGACGTCTGCGGCAGCTCCCACATCGAGCTTCTGGAGGACGGGACCTACTGCTACTGCACCCTGCGCCACGATCCGGCCCAGAGCTGGCCGGACTATATGGCCTACGCCGCAGCGGAACGGGACAGGGCCAAAGCCGGCGCAAGCATCGAAGAAGAAGCCGACGTGGACAGTCTGCTTTTCATAACGTCGCTGCCCTGGCTCCATTATTCCACTTTCATCCAGCCCGTCTCGGGCTCCGACGACTGCAATCCACGCATCTCCTGGGGCCGTTACGCCCCGGATCATCGGGGCAGGCTCATGCTGCCCCTGAGCCTGCTCTGCCACCATTCCCTGGCGGACGGGCTCCAGCTGGCGGCCTTCTATCGGGAGGTGGACAGGCTGCTGAACACCGCGTTCTGCTGAAAAGCGAACGGCGTTCCATCTGAAATACAAAGGAGGCTTCCTCCATGTTCCATACCCATTACAATCCCGAATACCTCACATCGGATATCATCACCGGGGAGGCCGTGCACTGCTTCGCCACCCGGCGGGGCGGCGTCTCCACCGGGATCTTCGAGACCCTGAACCTGGGCCTCAGCCGGGGCGACGACCCGGAGCACCTCTATGAAAACTACCGCCGCCTGGGGGCTGCCGTGGGCTTTACCCCGGAGCAGACGGTGCTGGTGAACCACGCCCACAGCGGCCGGGTGGACCGGATGGGCCGGAAGGACCGGGGCATGGGCCTCTTCTTCCCCCAAGGGGAGCATCAGGACGGCCTGTATACCGACGAGCCCGGCGTGGCCCTGGTGGTCTTCACCGCCGACTGCACCCCCATCCTGCTGCATGATCCCGTAAAGCACGTGGTGGCCGCGGTCCACTCCGGCTGGCCCGGCACCGCCAAGGGCATCGTCTACAACTGCGTCAACGCCCTGGTCCGGGACTTCAACTGCGACCCCGCCGACATCGAGGCCGCCATCGGCCCCAGCATCGGCTCCTGCTGCTTCGAGACCGACCGGGACGTGCCGGAGGCCATGGTCCGGGCTCTGGGCCCCGAGGCCGAGCCCCTGAGCTTCATCACCCACGCGGACGCCCCGGCAGGCAAGTTCTTCCCCGACGTCAAGGGGATCAACGTGCTCTGGCTCCGCCGCTGCGGCGTGGAGAAGATCGACGTCAGCCAGGACTGCACCAAGTGCCAGCCCGACCGCTTCTGGTCCCATCGGGTCACCGGTCTGAAGCGCGGCAACATGGGCAACATCATCATGCTCAAGGAAGAATAGGAGCGATCCGCTTGAAACGTCTGCTTTGCCTGCTGCTCTGTCTGCTCCTGCTTGCCGGCTGCGGCTGGACGCCGCCGAAGGAAGAGGCGACCACGGAGCCCGCGGAGACAGAAAGCCACGAGAACAACCTGAACCCGGGAACCCGAAAGCCCAAGGGTTTCGGCCTGGCCTACATTCCCGCCTACGGCTTCAACCCCTACGACTGCAACTGCATCACCAACCGCCCCGTGTTCTCCCTGGTCTACGAGCCCCTCTTTGTGCTGAACAACAGCTTTCAGCCGGAGCCGGTGCTCTGCGAGCAGTTCGCGGTCTCCGAGTCGGGGCGGAGCTGCCTGATCACCCTCTGTCAGGGCGTGAGCTTCTCCGACGGCTCGCCCCTGACGGCCTACGACGCAGCCGCCTCCCTGGAGGCGGCCCGGGATTCCGCCTACTATGGCACCCGCTTTTCCAAGGTCCAGGCCTTCACCGCCAAGGACGCGCGGACCCTGGAAATCACCCTGTACAAGGCCTATGAGAACCTGCCCCTGCTGCTGGACATCCCCATCGTCAAGGCCGGCACGGAGAAGGACCAGCGGCCCCTGGGCTCCGGCCCCTATGCCTTCTCCCAGGAGGAGCAGGGCCTCTGCCTGCGGCGGAACCGGAGCTGGTGGCAGGACGAACGGGCCCCCGTGGAGTACGACACCATCCTGCTGACCGCCGCCACGGACCCCACCCAGGTGCGGGACAGCTTTGAGTTCGGCGATACCGCCCTGGTCTGCGTGGACCTGAACGCCCCCAACGCCGTGGGCTACCGCTGCGACTATGAGCTCTGGGACAGCCCCACCACCACCCTGCAGTATCTGGGCTTCAACCTGAGCAGCGGGCTGTTCTACAAGCGGGAGCTTCGGGCCGCCGTGACCCACATCGTGGACCGGGACCAGCTGATCGCGTCCGTCTACAAGGGCTTCGCCCAGGCGGCCTATCTGCCCTGCGCTCCGGCCAGCCCCTTCTATGACGCGGAGCTGGCCGCCGGCTATGGCTATGACAAGGCGGCCTTCGCCCAGGTCCTGGGGGAGAACCCTGTGCCCGAGGGCTGGGTGGGCAAGCTGATTGTCAGCACGGCAGACCCCGCCCGGGTGGACCTGGCCCGGAAGCTGGCGGACGTGCTGACCGAGGCCGGCCTGCCTATGGAGGTGGAGAGCCTGCCCGCCGACACCTACCGCTACTATCTCAACGCCGGCAAATTCGACATGTTCATCGGCGAGGTCCGCCTGTCCGGGACCTTTGATCTCACCGAGTTTTTCAAGGCCTACGGCAGCCTGGGCTTCGGCGGGATCCGCAGTACCGGCATGGAGCAGCTCTGCTACGACGCCCTGGAGAATTCCGGCAACTGCTACGACCTCTATCGGGGCGTCATGGAGAACGCCTACTTCTGCCCCCTGATGTTCCGCTCCTACGCCGTAATGGCCAACCGGGGCGTGATCGGCAGCCTGCAGCCCGCCGTGGACTGGGTCTTCCACCTGCCCGGCGGCCGGACCCTGACGGACGCCAGCGTGCCCTACGAGGAGCTGATCGCGGAGCCGGAGGAGAGCCGGGAAACAGAAGCGATACCGGAGACGGAGGAAACCCCATGAGCTATGCAGATACCGTATATATCGAAACCTGCAAACGGATCCTCTCGGAGGGCTTTCGGGACGACGCGCTGCCCGTCCGGCCCCATTGGGAGGACGGGACGCCCGCCCACACCATCAAGCTCTTCGGCGTGGTGAACCGCTACGACCTGCGGAAGGAATTTCCGATCATGACCCTGCGCAGGACCTATTACAAGTCCGCCATCGACGAGCTGCTCTGGATCTGGCAAAAGAAATCCAACCGGGTGGCCGAGCTGAGCAGCCGCGTCTGGGACGCCTGGGCCGACGAGCAGGGGACCATCGGCAAGGCCTACGGCTATCAGCTGGGCATCAAATACCACTATCCCGAGGGAGAGTTCGACCAGGTGGACCGGGTGCTCTACGATCTGAAGCACAACCCCCAGAGCCGCCGGATCCTGACGAGCCTGTACAACTTTGCCGACCTGAGCGAGATGGCGCTCTACCCCTGCGCCTATTCCATGACCTTCAACGTCACCGGCAAGGTCCTCAATGGGATCCTGAACCAGCGTTCCCAGGATATGCTGGCGGCCAACAACTGGAACGTGGTCCAGTACGCGGCCCTGCTGTACATGTTCGCCCAGGTCTCCGGTCTGATCCCCGGGGAGCTGGTCCATGTGATCGCCGACTGCCACATCTACGACCGGCACATCCCCATGGTGGAGGAGATGCTGGCAAAGGAGCCCCTGCCCGCGCCCAAGGTCACGCTGGACCCAGGCGTGACGGACTTCTACGCCTTCACCAAGGACAGCCTGAACGTGGAGAACTATCAATATTATCCGTTTGAACATAAAATTCCCGTAGCGATCTGAATGAATAATGAATAGTGAATATTTCTTAAGTATTCAGTATTCATGAATTTGTCTGAACAGGAGATACCAATGAACGCCATTGTCAACGTCACCCCCCACTGGGGCATCGGGAAGAACGGCAAGCTGCTGGTGTCCATCCCCACGGACCTCCAGCGCTTCCGGGAATTCACCATCCACAAAACCGTGATCTACGGCCGCAAGACCCTGGAGACCTTCCCCGGCGGCCGGCCCCTCCGGGACCGGGAGAACATCATCCTGACCCGGGACAGGAGCTTCAGCGCCGAGGACGCCGTCATCTGCCACGACATGGACGAGCTTAAAAGCGTCCTGCGGGACCGTTACAGCGAAAACCTCTGGGTCATCGGCGGCGAGAGCGTCTATAAGCTGCTGGTGCCCCACTGCGAGAAGGCCTACGTCACCTTCAGCTATACGGAGCTCAAGGCGGACAAGTTCTTCCCCAACCTGAACCGGAACGAGAACTGGTACGTCACCGCCATCCAGCCCACCCAGATCGAGGGCCGCACCCCCTTCCGCTTCGTGGAATACACCAATACGAAGCCGCTGCCGCTGTAATCAGGGATTAGGGATTAGGGATTAAGGATTAGGGTGGGGACAGGGAAAAGAGGAGAAGGGACAGGGGAGAGCCGTCCCACCGTCCCCAAAAATGCAGCGCGGGCAATCTGCCCGCCCTCCCGCCGCCTGCCCTGCGATATGAAACTGAAACCATGCTGAACATTGTACTTGTGGAGCCGGAGATCCCCCAGAATACCGGCAACATTTCCCGCACCTGCGCCGCCACCGGCAGCCGCCTGCATTTGATCAAGCCCCTGGGCTTCGACATCTCGGACCGCCAGCTCAAACGGGCCGGGCTGGATTACTGGCATTTGCTGGACGTGCGGGTCTATGAAAACCTGGCCGATTTCTTCGCCAAAAACGAGGTTCGCCAGATGCGGCTCTTTACCACCAAGGCCCCCCGGACCTACACCGAAGTCGGCTACGAGGATGGGTGTTATCTCTTCTTCGGCAAGGAGACCAGGGGGCTGCCCGAGGAATTTCTCTGGGCCCATCCGGAGGACTGCGTGAAGCTTCCCATGATCGAGGAGGCCCGCTCCCTGAACCTCTCCAACGCCGTGGCCGTGGGCGTCTTCGAGGCCCTGCGGCAGCTGGGCTTCCCGCAGCTGAAGGGCTGGGGGAAGATGAAACAGTGAAACCCCGCTTGTGCGGATCAAATAAAAAACGGAGGAAATGCTATGAATTACAACAAGAAATCCGTAGAAGACATCGAAGTCAAGGGCAAGCGCGTGCTTTGCCGCTGCGACTTCAACGTCCCCACCAAGGAGGGCAGGATCACCTCTGACAAGCGCATCGTGGCCGCCCTGCCCACCATCAACTACCTGCGCGAGCATGGAGCCAAGGTCATCCTCTGCTCCCACATGGGCAAGCCCAAGGGCGAGTTCAAGCCCGAGCTGAGCCTGAAGGTCGTGGCCGACCGCCTGAGCGAGCTGCTGGGCGTGGAGGTCAAAATGTCCAAGGACGTGGCCGGTGAGGACGCCAAGCGCCTGGCCGCCGAGCTCAAGGACGGCGACGTGATGCTGCTGGAGAACACCCGCTTCATCAAGGGCGAGACCAAGAACGATCCCGCGCTGAGCAAGGCTCTGGCGGATCTGGCGGACATCTTCGTCAACGACGCCTTCGGCTCCGCCCACCGCGCCCACTCCTCCACCGCCGGCGTGGCCGACTATCTGCCCGCCGTCTGCGGCTACCTGATCGCCAAGGAGGTCGGCATCATGGGCAAGGCCCTGGCCGATCCCGCCCGTCCCTTCGTGGCCATCCTGGGCGGCGCCAAGGTCTCCGACAAGCTGAACGTCATCAACAACCTGCTGGAGAAGGTGGATACCCTCATCATCGGCGGCGGCATGGCCTACACCTTCCTGGCCGCCAAGGGCTGCAATGTGGGCACCTCCCTGCTGGACAGCGAGAAGATCGACTACTGCCGCGACATGATGAAGAAGGCCGAGGAGAAGGGCGTCAAGCTGCTGCTGCCCATCGACACCGTGGTTGCCAAGGAGTTCCCCAACCCCATCGACGCGCCCATCGAGGTGCAGACCGTGGCCTCCGACGCCATCCCCGAGGGCTTCATGGGTCTGGACATCGGCGAGAAGACCCGCGCGCTCTTTGCCGAGGCCGCCAAGGCCGCCAAGACCGTGGTTTGGAACGGTCCCATGGGCGTCTTTGAGAATCCCATCCTGGCCAAGGGCACCATCGCCGTGGCCCAGGCGCTGGCTGAGTCCGAGGCCGTCACCATCGTGGGCGGCGGCGACTCCGCGGCTGCCTGCGAGCAGCTGGGCTTTGCCGACAAGATCACCCACATCTCCACCGGCGGCGGCGCCTCCCTGGAGTTCCTGGAGGGCCTGGAGCTGCCCGGCATCGCCTGCCTCGAGGACAAGTAATCGTCCGACTTTGTGCAAAACCACCAAAAAAGGCGCCCGGAATTTGTCCGGGCGCCTTGCATATTGTTCATAGCTTTTTCACAAAATGATGCTATAATGGTCATAGAACAGGAGAGTCCAGTTGGACCTGGAAGGAGATCTGATCTATGAACATCCTGTTTTTCCTCACCCCAAAGGCCAGCTGCGAGGTGTTGTTTGACGACGAATCCATTCGGGAGGCTCTGGAGCGGATGGAGCTTTCGGGCTATGCGGCCCTGCCCATTATCCGCAAGGAGGACGGCGCTTATCAGGGAACCCTGACGGACGGGGATCTGCTCTGGGCCCTGAAAAACCGCTGTGATCTCAACCTCAAGAAGGCCCAGGGCCACAGCATCATGGAGATCGCCCACCGGAAGGACTACCTTCCCGTCTCGGTCTCCACGGATATGAGCGATCTGCTGCAAAAGGCTCTGGATCAGAATTTTGTTCCCGTGGTGGACGACCGGGGCACCTTTATCGGCATCGTTACCCGCAAAAGCATCCTGGCCCAGTTCATTAAAAAATCGAACGAGGGAAAAAGCTGAATACAAACGAAAAAACGGGAGCTTCGGCTCCCGTTTTTTGATGCCCGGCCGTCATCTCTCGGTGGGAGGCTGACAGAACCAGGATTCGGCGGGGATCAGGGGGGCGCGGCCCACAGGCGTTCCGTTTTCCAGGATGCGCACGGACCGGAGCTCCGGCAGGGAGCAGAGGGTAGCGGCGATGGAGCGGAGCGCCAGCTCCCGGGGCCAGTTCTCCTCGGGCAGGGTCCCGGCGGCCAGATCCACGGTGCAAACGCCCTCCGCCGTGGAGACAGAGAGGGGGGCCGGCGCGCCGGCTAGAGGCGCGGAGAGGCCGTTCTGGGCGCTCCGGGCAAAGAGGGCCTGCATCAGGGCCTCCTCCCGGGAGGCGGCGCCCCGGGCCCTGGCCCGGACGCTGATCCGATGCAGCAGTCCGTCCTGCTGGCCGGGCAGGCACAGGGTCCCGGCGAATTCGCCCAGCTCCTCCCGGACGGGGCCGATCACCGCGCCATCCAGGAACCAGGGCTGGGAGAGATCCAGCCGCACATAGGGAGAGAGCTTGCGGCCCTCGGCGTAGATCTGAACCTGACTGACGTTTTCCAGCTCGCAGAGGGTGTTGACGACGCTCAGCACCGTCAGCAGCTCCGCCTGCTCGCCCTCGGGCCGGTTGGCGTAGAAGTCGCCGTTGAAGTCCACGGTACAGACGCCGTTCTCCACGCTCAGATCCAGCACCGCCGTGCCGGGGGGCAGGGCGCTGCGCATACCGCCGCTCATGGGCGGGCTCAGCAGCAGCTCCAGCACATACTGGGGCAGAGCCTCCGGAGCCATCAGGGGTACGGTCCGCTTTTCCGGCAGCAGGAAGACGCCGTTCTCATCGGTGTAGTAGAGGGTGATTTCGGTGCTCTGCGGGGCTGCGCCGCTGTCGAAGAGCAGCAGATCGTTCTCTGTCAGCAGCAGATCGTCCACCACCACGCCGCCCCGGGTGCTGACCCGGATGCGGACCTTTCGCACGCCCTCCAGACCCAGGCCCGTCATGGCGAGACAGGCGTAGGTCACGGCGTGATCGAACTCGGCGGGGGAGTGGGCGCTGCGGGTCAGCCGCAGCTCCAGGGTGCCGCCGCTGCGGCTGACGCCGGTGAGCTCCGTGTCCTGGGAGGCGGGGAAGACCAGGTCCCGGTCGCGGGGGCCTTCAAAATAGAGCCGGAAGAGCTCCAGATCCGAATAGGCGCCGGCGCCCAGATCCCGCTGCTCGGCCCGGATGACGCCGTCGGCCGCGGCAAAATCGGTCTGGGCGGTGCGGTAGTAGAAGGAGACGGGCTGGACCATGGGGGCTGTGTCCTCCTCGTGAGCGCAGGCGCTGAGGAGCAGGGCCAGGACCAGCAGCAGGAGGCAGATCTTTTTCATGGCAGTTCCTCCTCCGGCATGGGATAGTAGGGGAAGCTCAGGCGGAAGCAGCTGCCGCCGCCGGGCCGATCCGTCACGGTGACGGAGCCGTCGTTCCGGACCACCATGTCCCGGACGATGGACAGGCCCAGGCCCGAGCCGCCGGCCTTTCGGGACCGGGCCTTGTCCACCCGGTAGAAGCGGTCGAAGATGTTGGCCTTTTCCGCCTCGGGGATGCCCATGCCGCTGTCCTCCACGGAGATGATGACGCTGTCCGACGCCAGGCTGGCAATCACCCGGACCGAACCCTGCTCCACGTTGTACTTGATGCCGTTCTCCACCAGGTTGAAGAGGATCTGATAGAGATCGTCGGCGGTGGCCAGCACGCAACAGCTCTCGGGACAGTACAGCTCCAGCCGGACCTGCTGCTTCCGGGCCAGGGGGGTCAGCATCCGCAGCACCTTGTCCGCCACCGGCGCCACCGCCACCAGCTCCCGCTCCTCCACGGTCTGGGTGTCCAGCCGGGTGAGCTCCAGCAGCTTGGCGGTCAGCCGGGTAAGCCGATCCGCCTCGTCGCCCACGTCGGAGACGAACTCCCGCATGGTGGCCTGGTCCATGTCGTTCTGCAGGATGGAATCCGTCAGCAGCTTGATGGAGGCCAGGGGAGTCTTGAGCTCATGGGAGGCGTTGGAGACGAACTGCTTGCGGACCTCCTCCGATTGATTGAGCCGCTGGGCCAGGTCGTTGAAGGCCTCGCCCAGCTGGGCCAGCTCGTCGCTGCCCCGCTCCGGAAGGCGCACGGAATAATCCCCTCCGTGCAGCTTGTGGATGGAATCCAGCAGCTTGCCGGCCCGTCGGGAGAAGAAGACGGAGAAGAGAATGGAGAACAGAGCCACCAGCACCTCCATGAGCACGGAGATCCAGAAGATATTGCGCTGCAGACCGTTGATCAGGGCCGCCTGGTCCGGATCCCGCTCCAGCAGATACACCGCGCCGATGGTCCGGTTGTAGGCCACGATGGGCATGGCCGCCTTGGAGACGATCTGATCGGTCTCATAGCGGATGTACACCGCGTCGTTGCCCTCCAGAGCCTCGGCAATCTCCGGATAGAGCACCAGCTTTCCCTGGGAGCTGCCCGGGCGCAGGGAGTCGAAGAGACAGCGGGCGCCGGCATCGGTCACCAGCAGCCGCGCGGTGTGCAGATCGCTGATGGACTGCACGGTTTCGCTGATGGACTGCTCGTCCAGCTTCTCGTGGGTGGAGAAGGAGGAGACCAGGAGCTGGGCCTTGTCGATGATGGCGTTGCGCTGGGCGGAGTAGGTGAGCCGTCGGATGGTGATGGGGGCGTAGATATTCAGGAAAAGAAGCACCACTGAGGTAATCAGCACATAGGCCGCCGCGTAGCGCAGCTGGGAGCTGCGCAGCAGATGTCCGGCCCGGGATTCAGACCTTGAAATAGTAGCCAACTCCCCACTTTGTCAGAATGTGTTCCGGGTTCGCCGGGTCCCGCTCCAGCTTTTCACGGATGCGCCGGATGTGAACGTCCACGGTGCGGATGTCGCTGCGGTAGTCGTCGCCCCAGATGATGTCCAGCAGATTTTCCCGGGAGTAGACCCGGTTCGGGTTGCGGATCAGCAGCTCCACCAGGTCGAACTCCTTGGCGGTCAGCTCCACCGAGACCCCGTTTTTGAGGGTGCTGCGGCTCTGGGAGTCCAGGGTGATGGAGCCCCGGACGATCCGGGTATCGGACTCCGCCCGGCGGGCGGTCCGCTTGAGGATGGCCCGGATCCGGGCCTTGAGCTCCAGAATGTTGAAGGGCTTGGTGAGATAGTCGTCCGCCCCGTAGTCGAAGCCCAGGAGTTTATCCATGTCCTCGGTCTTGGCCGTCAGCATGATAATGGGCACGTCGGAGAACTGGCGGATCCGGCGGCAGGCCTCCAGCCCATCCATCACCGGCATCATCACGTCCAGGATGATGAGCCGGACCTCCGGGTCCTGGGCCAGGCGCACGGCGTCCAGGCCGTTGGTCCCCGTCACCACCTGGTAGCCCTCACTCTCCAGATTGTAGCTGATGCCCTTGATGAGCAGCTCTTCGTCGTCAATGATCAGTATTTTCATAGTGTTCCTCCCAAAAGATCGGATCCGGCCTGGCCGGAATCCCGCGGCACCGGAGGGGCGGAAAACGATTCCCGATCATCCGCGTCAGGGGCGCCGCAGTTTTATTTCGGGGCTCTTCCCGTCCTTTTCGTTGACAAGCGGCGATTTTCTGCTATAATTCAATATAGTGGACGAAAATCGCGCCTCCGGGCATAGAAGGCAGGGCCTTTCTCATATTATAGCACAGCCCGGGGGCGTTGGCAAACTTTGATTTGATAAAAATGGTGAAAACGATGAAAAAATACAAATTCCTTTCTCTGCTTCTGATCCTGCTGGCGCTGACGCCGCTGCTGACGGCGCCGGTCCGGGCGGCGGAAGGGGAGCAGGGACAGGTCCAGACCACCGCCGAGACCGAGGAGCCCTGGGAGATCGATCCCACGGGCTACCGCGTGGATCAGCTGATCGACGCGCCGGAATACGACGCCGGCTGCGAGACCGCCCTGCTGCTGGAGCTCAACTCCGGCATCGTGGCTTACACAAAGAACGCCGAGAGCAACGTCTACCCCGCCAGCCTGACCAAGATCATGACCTGCCTGGTGGCCCTGGAGTACGCCGGCAAGGACCTGGATAAGATGGTCACCGTCTCCGAGACGGCTCTGGCCGGCATCGAGGAGGCCGGCGGCGAGCTGCGGCTGAAGGCGGGGGAGCGCATGACCCTCCGGGATGTGCTCTACTATCTGATGGTGAGCTCCGACAACGAGGCCGGGAACGTCATCGCCGAATATGTAGCCGCGGACATCCCCTCCTTCGTGAACCTGATGAATACCACAGCCAGGGAGCTGGGCTGCACCCACACCCACTTTGCCAATACCCACGGCCTGCACGACCCCAATCACTATACCACAGCCCGGGATCTGAGCGTCATCACCCGCAAGGCCCTGAGCTTTGAGACCTTCCGGGAGATGTGCAACACCACCCAGTACACCGTTCCCGCCACGAACCTCTCCGAGCCGACAAAGCTGGTCTCCACCAACTATCTGCTGCTGAACAACGGCAACCGCTACCTGGCAGATGATGGTCATTACTATCCCTACTACCGCAGCGACGTGTCCGGCATCAAGACCGGCTACACCAGCGCCGCGGGCCGCTGCGTCATCGCCCGGGCCACCGACGGGAATATGGACCTGATGTGCATCATCATGGGGGCCCCTACCCGCATGATGAGCGACGGCAGCGTCCGCTATGACAGCTTTGTGGAGGCCAAGAAGCTCTTCAACTACGGCTTCGACAACTTTGCCTTCGCCAAGGTGGCCGCCGCGGGCATCGACCCCATGATCCAGGTCTCCGTGGACTACGCCAAGGACAAGCGGGGCGTGGTGCTGATCCCCTCCACCGACGTCAACTGCCTGCTGCCCAAGGAATACGACAAGGACAAGGTCGCCACCCACTATACCCTCAGCGATACGAAGGGCCTGGTGGCCCCGCTGACCCAGGGCCAGAAGGTGGGCACCCTCTATGTAACCTACGACGGCAAGACCGTGGGCTCCACCGACCTGGAGACCCTGACCGCCGTGGAGGAGCGGCCCGTGGACAAGGCCATCGCCGACATCACCGGCAAGGACACCCCCGAGGAGGAGAAGAGCACCCTTCAGAAGCTGCTGGGCTACTGGTATGTGCCGCTGCTGGTGATCGCCGGTCTGGTGCTGATCCTGCTGCTGCGGAACGCCCTCTATCGGCGCAGCCGCCGCAAGGCCCTGGAGCGCCGCCGCCAGCGGGCCATCCTCCGGGACGCCAGGACCGCGGAGCGCCAGCATCAGACCCGGCAGCCCCAGAGTGCTCAGAACCGGCAGCCCCAGAGTGCTCAGAACCGGCAGCCCCAGAGCGGTCAGCCCCGGCAGCCCCAGAGCGGGCAGACCCGCCGAAGCCGGCCCATCCGCAGCGTCTCCGACGGGCAGACCCGCCGGATGCCGCCGGTGGGACGGGACGAGCGTTCCGGCGGCGGACGGGGAGGCCGTCCATGAGCGGGCGGATTCCCGGCGAGTGGGAGCAGCTGCGGGAGCGCTGCGAGCAGTGTCGGGCCTGCGGCCTGGGCGCCACCCGGACCCGCCTGGTCTTCGGCGTGGGCAAAACCGACAGCCCCGTCCTCTTCGTGGGCGAGGGCCCCGGCCAGCAGGAGGATCTGCAGGGGGAGCCCTTCGTGGGGGCGGCGGGGAAGCTGCTGGACGAGATGCTCTCCATCATCGACCTGGGCCGGGACAACTGCTATATCGCCAACATCGTCAAATGCCGTCCCCCCGGGAACCGGGACCCCCGGGAGGAGGAGCAGGCAGCCTGCGTGGGCTGGCTCTATGAGCAGATCCGCCTGATCCAGCCCAAGCTCATCATCTGCCTGGGCCGGATTGCCGCGGGGGTGCTGATCCGCAGGGACTTCCGCATCACCCGGGAGCACGGCCAGTGGACCCAGAAGAACGGCGTCTGGTATACCGCCATTTATCATCCCTCCGCCCTGCTGCGGGACATCAACCGGCGGCCGGAGACGTTTTTGGATCTGCTTTCGATTCGCGACAAGGTGCGGGAGCTATGTCCGGAGCTGTACGAATAAGGGAACCGTATGGTTAAAAGTGACAAACTTATAAGATACCGCGCCCTTCTGCCGGTGGTCTTCACCCTGGCCTGGCCGACGATGCTGGAGGAGCTGATGCAGACGGCGGTCCAGTACATCGACACCGCCATGGTGGGCAGGCTTGGCACCGAGGCCGTGGCCGCCGTGGGCTCCACAACGACGGTGAACTGGCTGGTGGGCTCCACGATCTACGCCTTCGGCATCGGCTTTCTTGCCTTCATCTCCCAATCTCTGGGAGCGGGGGAACGGGAGCGGGCCCGGCGGGCCGCGGCCCAGTCGGTGCTGATGGTGCTGCTGACGGGCAGCCTCTTCACCCTCCTTACCGCCGGACTCAGCAGCCGCGTCCCCGTCTGGATGCAGGTGGACAAGTCCATCCGGGGCCTGGCCGCCCGCTATTTTCTGATCCTCTATCTGCCCATGCTGCCCCGGGCAGCCTCCGTGATCTTCGGCACGGTGCTCCGGGCCGCGGGCGATACCCGGACTCCCATGCGGGTGGGCGTGGCCGTCAATCTGCTGAACGTCCTGCTGAACTTCCTGCTGATCTACCCCAGCCGGACCGTCTCGGTCTTCGGTCTCAGCTTCCCCGTGTGGGGCGCGGACCTGGGGGTCACCGGCGCAGCCCTGGCCAGCGCCGTCAGCTTCAGCTTCGGCGGCGCAGCCATCACGATCGCCCTCTTCCGTCATCCCGTCATCTCGCCCCGGGGCTTTCCCATCCGACCGGAGCGGAGCATCCTCCGGCCCATCATGGGGGTGGCCCTGCCCAACATGGCCCAGCGCTTTGCCACCTCCCTGGGTTATGTGGTCTTCGCCGCCATGATCAACGCCCTGGGCGACACGGCTACGGCGGCCCATACGGTGGCCAACACCGTGGAGTCCGCCTTTTATATCCCGGGCTACGGCATGCAGGCGGCTGCCGCCACCCTGACAGGCAACGCCATCGGCTCCCGGGACCGGCAGCGGCAGAGGGACCTGTCGGTGCTGATTTCGGGGCTGGAGCTGGTCATGATGCTCATCACCGGCGGCCTGCTCTTCGCCTTCGCGCCCCAGATGGTCCGGCTCTTCAGCCGGGATCCCAAGGTGATCGCCCTGGGCAGCACGGTGCTGCGGATGGTGGCGGTCTCAGAGCCCGTCTACGGGGTCTCCATCGTGGTGGAGGGCATGCTGCAGGGGGCGGGGGAGACCCGGGCGCCCTTCGTCTTCAACGTCGTCGGCATGTGGGGCGTTCGGATCCTGGGCACTTTCCTCTTCACCCGCTTCCTGGGCGGCGGCCTGATCTCCGCCTGGGGCTGTATGATCGCCCACAATATTCTGCTCTGCGCGCTGTTTGTGTTGTACTACCGGAAACTGGAAAGGACTGCATTCTATGGGAAAGACAGCCATTTATCCGGGATCCTTTGATCCCTTTACCAACGGCCACCTGGACATCGTCCGCAAGGCCTGCGACATCTTCGACCGGGTCTGGATCGTCATCGGCGTCAACGCCGAAAAGCGCCGCTCCTTCTCCGCGGAGAAGATGGCCGAGGCCATTGTGGAGACCCTGAACGAGGAGGGACTCTCCAATTTCGAGGTGGTGACCTGGGACGGTCTGGTGGCGGAGTACGCCAGGCGCATGGGGACCGCTTACATGATCCGCGGACTGCGCAACAACATGGACTACAACTACGAGGAAAACGTGGCCGCCGTCAACAAGCTCATCAACCCTGAGCTGGAGTACGTCTATTTCCGGTCCAACAACGTGGCCGTCTCCTCCTCCATGGTGAAGGAGCTCTACAGCTACGGCAAGGACGTATCTCAATTCGTCCCGAAAGCGGTGCTTACTCTGCTGAACTGAGGGAACCATCATGCCAAAGACGGAAAATCAAAAGCTCAAGCTCCTGCTGTTGAAGGACTATCTGGAGCAGAATACGGACGAGGACCATCCCGCCACCATCCATGACCTGATGGCCCATCTGGAGGCCAACGGGGTTTCGGCGGAGCGCAAGAGCATCTACCGGGACATCCAGCTGCTGACGGACTTCGGCTGCGATATCGTCGCCACCAAGGGCAAGACGGCCGCCTATTACGTGGCGGCCGGAGCCTTCGATCTGGCGGAGCTGAAGCTCCTGGCCGACGCGGTGCTGGCCTCCCGCTTCCTGACGGAGCGGAAATCCTCGGAGCTGCTGAAGAAGCTGGGAATGCTCACCAGCCGCCACCGGGCGGTGGAGCTGCGGCGCGACCTGGTGGTCTCCGGCCGGGTGAAGGCCATGAACGAGAGCGTCATCTACAACGTGGACGCGCTCCACGAGGCCATCCGCACCAACAGCCAGATCCGTTTCCGGTACTTTGAGTGGGACCGGGAGAAGAACCGGGTCTTTCGCAAGGAATCCAGGACCGCCAGCCCCTGGGCCCTGTGCTGGGACGACGCCAACTATTATCTGGTGGCCCACACCCCGGAGCACGGCATCACCCATTTCCGGGTGGACAAGATGACCAACATCCGCCAGACCGGAGAGCCCCGGGTCCAAACCCCGGAGACGCGGAAGCTGGACCTGGCCAGCTATGGCCGGCAGGTCTTCGGTATGTTCAACGGCAGTCTCCAGACTGTGCGGATGCGCTTTGAGAACCGGCTGGCGGGGGTGGTGATCGACCGCTTCGGCAAGGATGTGACCATCGTCCCGGATGGGGAGGCGCATTTCATCTGTCGGGCGGAGGTCATGGTCTCGCCCCTGTTCTACGGCTGGCTGGCCTCCTTCGGCGGCGCGGTGAAGCTCCTGTCTCCGGACAGCGTCGTGGAGGAATTCCGGGAACAGTGTGCAACAATCCTGGCTCAGTACAGAAAGGAAGCTTCCGAATGACTGAAAAACGGAAAGAGACCCTTCGGGCCCTGAAATTCACCCTCTTTTCCATCTCCGCCGGCGTCATCCAGATCGGCGTCACGCTGCTGCTCTCCAATACGCTGATCAGAGACAAGGCGCTCTACTGGATCCCCTATCTGATCGGCCTGGTCTGCTCCGTGATCTACAATTTCACGGTCAATAAAAAATACACCTTCCACTCCGCGGCCAACGTCCCCGCGGCCATGGCGAAGGTCTTCGGCTTCTACTGCGTCTTCACGCCCCTGTCCACCCTGTGGGTGCGGTACTTCACCAAGACCCTGCTCTGGAACGAGCTGCTGGTCCAGGGCGGCACCATGCTGATCAACTTCGTCACCGAGTACCTCTTCACCCGCTATGTGGTCTACCGCAACCAGATCGACAACGACGGCAGCGTAAAGGAATAATACAACAAGCAGGGCTCCCGGCGAACGTGCGTTCGGCGGGAGCCCTGCCGCTTTATACGAATATTTGAAAAAAGTTATACAATTATTGCTTACATGAAGCCTCCGTTGACGGGGAGGTTCTGACCCGTGACAAACTCCGCCCCGGCCAGATAGAGGATGGCTTCCGCCACCTCCTCGGGGCGGCCGATGCGGCCCAGGGGGGTCTCGTCGGCCAGGGCCTGCCGGTCGGCAGGGGAGAGCCGGGCGTTCATCTCCGTGTCAATGACCCCGGGGGAGACGGCGTTGACCCGGATCCCGGAGGGGCCCAGCTCCCGGGCCAAGGCCTGGGTCAGGGCGATCACCGCCCCCTTGGTGGCGGAGTATGCGGCCTCGCAGCTGGCGCCCGCCTGGCCCCACATGGAGCTGAGGTTGACGATGGCTCCCGCCTGCTTTGCCAGCATGGCGGGCAGCACTGCCCGGACCGTGTTGTAGATGCTCTTGACGTTGACGGCGAAGAGCCTATCCCACTGCTCCGGGCTGATCTGGGAAATCAGGCCCACATGGGAGATCCCGGCGTTGTTCACCAGCACGTCCACCGGCGGCAGAGCTTCCACGGCCTTCGCCACGGCCTCGGTGTCCGCTGCGTCGCAGCGGATCGCCCTGGCGCCGGTCTCGGCGGCCAGAGCCGCGGCGCCCTCGCCGCTGTTGAGATAGAAAAAGCTCACGGCATACCCGGCCCGGGCAAAGGCCCGGACCGTCGCCGCGCCGATGCCCCGGGAGCCGCCGGTGATCAAAACGTGTGCCATAAGCAATACCTCCGTGTCATGGAATATTGAAAAAAGGGGTGCCTCGCACCCCTTTTGTTATCTCTTTCTGCTCCGGGTCCGGTGCTCGTACTGGCGAACGCCGGAGATCTTGCTGTTGGAATCCGCCATGAACTGCTTGAGCTTCTCCTCAAAGCTCTCGGGCTCCTGGCGGACGGGCTGGGAGCTCTGGAGCTGAGGGGTCCGGCGGATCGGGCGCGCCTCGGGGGTCCTGCGGGGCTCCGGCTGGTGCTCGGCGGCCTGCTTGATGGACAGGCTCAGACGCCCCCGCTCATCGGCGTTCAGGAGCTTGACCCGAACAGTCTGTCCCTCGGTCAGATGCTGCCGGATGTCGGTCACAAAGGTGGTAGCCACCTCGGAGATATGGACGAGGCCGGTCCGGCCCTCAGGGAGATTGATGAACGCGCCGAAGCTGGCAATGGATCGAACGGTGCCTTCCAGGATGTCGCCCGGTGTGAATTCCATGTATGCAAATATCCTTTCCGCTTGTCTTACTGGTCGTCTGAGTCGTAGAAAACGATCTCGCCGACTTCTACCATGCCCAGACGGGAACGGGCAAGCTTCGTGATGCTCCTGTCGGAGCCGAAATCAGCCAGCTCCTGCTCCACCAGAGCGTTTTCCTGCTCCGCGTAGAGGACCTGCTCCTCCAGCGCGGCGATCTCCGCGTTGGCGGAGGAGATCCGGTCCTGGAGGTCCACCAGTGTGACGACGGCATAGATCACGACGATCAAAAGCAGAAGCTTGGTCCAGAACGAGGTCTTTTTGAACCGCACGGGCGTTCCTCCTTTCCGGCGCGATGCGCCTGAATTCCCATTCATACTCTTCTGATTTATTGTAACAGATTTTTCGGCAAATGCAACAACTTTTTTACATTTTTTCATAATTTTTTTCTGGTTTTTTCTCTTTTTTTACCAAGGCACGGGGCAGAGCGGCCAGCGCCCGCTGAAGCCGCCGGATCCGGGGCGAAATCAGCCCCAGCCAGAGCCCGCCGGAGGCCGCCATTCCCGCCAGCGCGAAGAGCCGCAGCCGGCCGCGACCGGCGTAGAGGGCGAACAGCAGCAGGCATACAAGGGTCAGCAGACACCAAAGTCCGTCCCAGAGCGCAGTGAAGATCCGGCCCCGCCGCAGCGGCCGAAGCAGATCGTAGACCAGGCCCAGACCCGCTCCCAGAGCCAGGGAAAGCTCCAGCTCCCGGAGCTGGAGGGCCACCGGCAGCTCCATTAGCCGAAAAGCCGCCGCAGCAGGCCGACCCGCGCTCCGCCCTGTTCGTAGCCCAAGGCCTCAATGCGGCCCCGGATCTCCACGCGGCCCTCCTCGGGGGCCAGCTGCCGCAGAGCGAGGCCCTCGCCTCGCACCACCAAAAGCCGATCCCCGGTCCGGAGGACCACGGCGCTCTCGTCGAAGCGCAGGACCTCCCGGATCCCCGTCACCCGCAGTACCCGCCGCCCCTCCAGGCTCAGCCGTTCCTCCGCCGCCGGATCCGGCCGCGCCGTCTGTCTGCTTTCTCCGCCCATGCTCCCGCCTCCCTTGCGATACAGTGGAGTATATGCGGAAGGACTTGCAATTATGAAAATAAGGATTGAAATTCCCCACAGAATGGTCTATAATAATAAAATGGAATATTGGCCGGGTTTGCCCGGCGGAGGAAAGAGGGAGGATCTATGGGTCAGGTCATTGCAGTGACGTCCGGAAAGGGCGGGACGGGGAAAACGACGCTCTGCGCCGCCGTGGCAAGCTGTCTGGCCGCGGAGGGCAAGCGCGTCCTCTGCATCGACGCGGATATGGGGCTGCGCAATCTGGATATCTCCCTGGGCATGGCGCAGCTGGCCCCCATCTCCTTTGCCGACGTGCTCTCCGGCCGCTACAGCCTCAGCGAGGCCACGCCCCACCCGGAGCTGCGGGGGCTCTATCTGCTGACGGCGCCCGTGGCGGAGCGGCCCGAGACCATCCGCTTCCAGGATTTCGGCTCCCTGCTGGAGACGGTGCGGGAATACTTTGACTACTGCCTGATCGATTCCCCCGCCGGCATCGGCGACGGCTTCCATTTCGCCACCCTCTATGCCGACCGGGTGATCATCGTCGCTACCCCGGACCCCGCCTCCCTGCGGGATGCCGCCGGCACGGCGGATCAGCTGCGCTTGATGGGGAAGCGGGAGATCAAGCTGGTGGTGAACCGGATCACCTCCGCCGTCTTCCGGGCCATGAACTGGACGGTGGACGACATGATGGACGAGACGGGGCTCCCCCTGCTGGGGATCGTGCCGGAGGACGACCGGGTGGTGCTGGCCGCCGCCGCCGATCTGCCGCTGATCCTCTATACCGACCGGGGCGCCGCCCTGGGCTGTCTGCACATCGCCCGCCGGCTGCAGGGCAAAAAAGTCCCCCTGCTTCGGTTCTGAGTTTCTGTGATCCGTTGTCCGTTTTTTGACTCCCGATACTGTGAAGGAGGTTTCCGATATGAATATCACCATCATGGCCCACGATAAGAAGAAGGAGCTCATGGTTCAATTCTGCACGGCCTACAAGAGCGTGTTGGCCAAGCACAATCTCTCCGCCACGGCCACCACCGGGCGTCTGGTGGCGGAGGCCACAGGTCTGCCCATTTCCCTGTTCCTGGCCCATAATCAGGGCGGCCATCAGCAGGTGGACGCCAGAATCGCCTATAACGAGATCGACATGGTCCTCATGTTCACGGATCCCAACGCCAAGGACCCCTGGGAAAACCGCTACGCCATGCGGACCCTGCTGCTCTGCGACGCCCACAACGTCCCCGTCGCCACCAACCTGGCCACGGCGGAAATGCTGATCCTGGGCCTCCAGCGCGGCGACCTCGACTGGCGCGAGCTGGTGCATACGAAACGGTAGGCATCAGGCAACAGAACCGCCTGTAGCGGCGCACAGCGTGCGCCACGCCGTACCCTGCACGGACGGGGCAACGGATAGCAGGCAACAGGAGCAAGCGATGACACTTTATTCCGAAAAAACCGTTGACTTTCTCTGGTCTCTGCGGCTGAACAACTCCCGCGAGTGGTTCCAGGCCCATAAACAGGAGTATGAGGAACTCATGCACCGTCCCACAAAAGACCTTGCAAACGCCCTCTTTGAGCACCTGCGGGACAAATACCCGAAGCACGACTGGAACCTCCACATCTCCCGGATCTACCGGGACGCCCGGCGGCTCTACGGGCGGGGGCCCATGCAGGACCATCTCTGGTTCACCCTCTGGGCGGACCGGGAGGAGGACGCCGGCCCGGCTTTCTGGTTCAGCTTCACCCCCGAGGGCTGGGACTGCGGCATGGGTCTCTGGTCCGCGGGCAGGAACCTGGGCATGGAGCGCTTCCGGGCCGCCGTGAAACTGGACCCGGCCCCCGCCGAGGCCCTGGCCCGGCGGCTGGGGACCCAGGAGCGCTTCCTCCTGGGCGGCGAGTCCTACAAGAAGCCGAAAATGCAGACCACGCCCCTGCTCATGCCCTGGGTCAACAAAAAATGGCTGGGCCTGGAGCACCGCGCCTCCCATAACGAGACCTCCCTGTCGGATCAGCTTTTCCCCTTCATCCGCGACGGCTGGGACTGGCTGATGCCCTTTTATGAATACTTTTTGACGCTCCCCGAACTGGAGGAATACGTGCCGATCACGCCGTAGCGCGGGCAATCTGCCCGCTTAACCTTCCCCCCTCGCTGTAGCGCGGGCTACCAGCCCGCTCCGCGCTGGAGGAATACGCCCCCACCCGCCGTAGCGCGGGCTATACTTCGTGACTCTTCGAGTTCAGCCCGCAAAAACCTGACGATCATGAACACGAACGAAGATTTCGCCAACTTACCTTCCCGAAAAATCCGCAAACCGAATCGCCTCTCCGGCTACGATTACTCCACTCCGGGTTATTATTTTATTACGATCTGCACGGCGAACCATGAACCGCTGTTTGGCCGGATCTGCGCCTGCGAAGACGGAATCGTTTCCGCCAAAATGGTCCTCAACGACATCGGTCATACCGTTGAAACCGCGATCCTCGCCATCCAGGACCATTACCCCGGAACGACCATCGACAAATACGTCGTTATGCCGAATCATATCCATGTGATCCTCACGATCCCCTCCGGCTCCGATCAAACGCCGGGCATCCCCAATATCGTGCGACAATTCAAACGCGCCGTTACGATCCGGCTCGGAAAAAGTATTTGGCGGTTGGGTTTCCACGACCATATCATCCGGGGAGAAACGGATTATCAGGAAATCTGGACATACATCGACAACAACCCGGTGAAATGGGCGCTGGATAAGTATTATCGGGAATGCCCGTAGATCGCCGATTGCAAATACCGGTCCGTTTTGCGGGCTATTAGCCCGCGCTACGGCGGTTTTCGGATCGTTTCCCATATTGAAAACGTCAATGCGGGCTATTAGCCCGCGCTACAGCGGTTTCGAACCGTTTCCGATATTTGCCCGCCGTATTTCCAAAATGTAGCGCGGGCAATCTGCCCGCAAAAACCCATATACATATTCGGAGGTAACATCATGCCTGTCATTACGCCCCGGACGCTGTCCGGCTTTATGGAGCTGCTGCCCGCGCCGCAGCAGCAGATGGAGCGCTTTCTGAACACGCTCCGCGACACCTACGCCCTCTACGGCTTCACGCCCCTGGACACCCCGCTGGTGGAATCCGCCGAGATCCTGCTGGCCAAGGGCGGCGGCGAGACCGAAAAGCAGATCTACCGCTTCTCCAAGGGCGACGCCGATCTGGCCCTGCGCTTCGATCTGACGGTCCCCCTGGCGAAGTATGTGGCGATGCACGCCGGTGAGCTGGCCTTCCCCTTCCGCCGCTACCAGATCGGCAAGGTCTACCGGGGCGAGCGGGCCCAGCGGGGCCGCTTCCGGGAGTTCTACCAGGCCGACATCGACATCATCGGCGACGGCAAGCTGGACATCGCCAACGAGGCGGAGATCCCCGCGGTCATCTATACCACCTTCGTGCGCCTGGGCCTGGAGCGCTTCCAGATCCGGGTCAACAACCGCAAGATCCTCAACGGCTTCTACGCCATGCAGGGCCTGTCCGAAAAGTCCGGCGACATTATGCGCACCGTGGACAAGCTGGACAAGATCGGCCCGGAGAAGGTCCGGGTCCTGCTGGTCGAGGACGTGGGGCTCACCGAGGAGCAGGCCGACGAGATTTTGAAATTCATCTCCATCCGCGGCAGCAACGCCGAGGTCCTGGGTGCCCTGGAGGGGTACGCGGGCCGGAACGAGCTCTTTGACCTGGGCCTGGAGGAGCTGAAGACCGTCACGAAGTATCTGGCCGCCTTCGGCGTCCCCGAGAGCCACTTCGCCGTGGACCTGACCATCGCCCGGGGCCTGGACTACTACACCGGCACCGTCTACGAGACCCTGATGCTGGATCACCCCGAGATCGGC